>JABSRR010000353.1 GCA_013215025.1 Pseudomonadales bacterium | reverse complement strand
TATCTAGGCATTGGCTCCTCATTGCACTTGCGGGTGCTCCAAACCAGAGTGTGCAACGGAATGTGCAATGCCCTCGGGCACAACCTGACACAGCCTGGCACAACGTGGCACGATCGTCGGCGCCGGATGCTGCCGCATCGCCCGACACGTGGCGCGGTTAGGCACATCCTGACACAGCGTGGCACGACCTGGCACAACCCCGCCCTGCGTCTTCGAGTCCTGCAGGGGTGTGTAGGCGGTTCAAGCTGCGGTCCGGCCCACCCGAACCCCACCACCACGCCGATCCGCCCCTGGCAAGCGCCCGTCAACCCGCCGCCGCGCGCCCTGCTAGCCGGGCGTTCTGCCCGGATCTGCTGCCCCAGCACGCACCCCGGCCCTGCCACGACACCCTGATCGCAGCCTGACCTGCCGTCACCTCACGCTCCCCACCACTCCGCATCACCCGGCGGTGCCCTGGCCTTCGCCACCTCCGGCGCCTCGTGCGGCAGACCCATCGCCCGCAGCACCCGTTCGATTGACGCCGGCGCCGTGATTGCGGCCAACAGCCGCCGCGCGCCCCCGCAGTGCGGGCACACCAGCACCTCGACGTCGAACACCCGCCGCAGCAGCTCCGCCCACGAGTAGCGACGCACCCCACCAGCCCGACGCCGGCGATCCCCCGGCGCATGCGGCACGGCCCGGCGCCGGCGACCCAGCTGTTCGATCGCCCGAGCGCGCGGTTCGTCCTCAGCCGACGATGAGACGTCCCCGTCGGCCTCGGCTTCCTGCTCCTCGTCCCACCGCGGCACGATCCGCGAACGCAGCCCAGACGCCGGCGCCAACACCCCGTGGTAGGTGACCAGATGCCGCCTCGGCCGCGGAACGAGCGCCAGCAGCCGCTCGATCAGCACCTCGGGTGTCATCACCACGTGCGTTGTGCCGTCCTTCCACCGCCGCTTCAGTTCGTACGCCACCCTACCATCCCCTAGCAGCGACAGCCGCGACTCCGCGATCGCAGGACGCCCTGCGTACCGCAGCAGGTGCTCCACCCGCCTGCGGTCCCCCGCCGCGACCCGCACGCCAGCATGCAACGAGAACCCGTCGCAGTCCGCGCACAGCGGCGCCTTGACGAACGGCTCCGCGCGGCTGCCACGGCCGACGCGCGCATCTCCTTCGCCCGCGCGCGCGCCAAGCGCCGCCCGCCCGGTCACCGCACCTGAAGCCAGCGCCAACAGCAGCTGCTGCTCCCCGTCGAGCTCCGCGTCGGCGTCCGCCGCATCGCCATCCTGCCACCACTTGCCCGCGCGCCGTAGCGCGCGCAGCACGCGGTCCCGTACGCGACGCACCAACTGCGCGACGTCCGCGTCTTCGAGCCCTTCGTGCTCATGCCACGCGACCCCGCTGCGGCCCGGCTGCCACGAATACACCCCGTCCAGCCACACCACGTGGTAGTGCAGATTCAGCCGCAGCCCCGAGTCGAACCGCTGCACGAACGCCACCGCCCCTGTGCGCGGCCGCGGCAACCCCCGCCGCCGCGCGCGCCCCTCGTAGAAG
>JABSRR010000352.1 GCA_013215025.1 Pseudomonadales bacterium | reverse complement strand
CAGCAATAAAGGCTTCAAAAGCTTGCTTGGTATAGTCTGTACCAAAATCTGCCTTATCACGTTTCGCACAATTAACAGCATGCCCCATATTCACTTCACTACGTAAATCGGCAGCACTATCTAAATTAGTATCTATAACTGCACCGTCGGCAATTTGTTCATCGCTGTAAGAAAGGTAATCACGTGCCGCGCCAAAGTAACCAAAAGCTTCATCCCATTTATGCGCTGCATCGGTATAAGTCTTATCGGCTTCACCATCATTATCTGCGTCTTCAAAAAAGTTTTTCTCTGACCACGCGGACTGCAAATAATCGTTAGTACCTTGATTAAAGGCAACTGCCATCGATAAAAACTTTTGAATTAGTTGAACATAGTCACGACCTTCAGCATCGACGTAACGAGAAAGCTCACCATTTGCATCAGAGTCAGGCGTCTCAGCAATCAATGCAAGTTTATCAAAATAGGCTGACAATAATTGTTGTGCATGACCAACTTGGCTGGCAGATAACTCACAATCGTTTGCAACAAAAGCCGCTGCTTTAGCGTCATCAATTAGGCTTTCAGTGACGATAAAGTCACCATTCACGCCAACACATTTATCGTTACCTGCGGTTTTACTGACTAAATTTTTACCGCCTGAAATATCGCCATAAGTAGGGCCAGGGATTGTGACAAACTCATCGTTTTCGCCAGCTGCAGTTTGACCATGATTTTCAGCATCCAAATCTGCCACATCTGTAATAAAGGAGTCATCATTGCTTTGTGCAATGCCATAAGCATTGTAAAGCGCTAGTTTGGCATCAGCTTCGGTTGTACCGTTTTGAAAAGAGCCAGCTAGAGCTTTCATGTCTTGTATCATAACTTGACGTGCCGTTTGGCCGGTATAAGACACGCTTGAAACACCAGCAGCATTTTCAAAGGTGTAAGTAGTTGGCAAAACATTATCACCACCGTTATCGCCGCCGTTATCACCACCGCCAGAGCTAGAGCCACCACCACAGGCACTTAAAACAGCTGCCGATATTGCAACACCAAGATACTTTTTAAACATGTTGATCCCCTAAAAAAACATTATAATAAAACTGGTGAGAATCTTAGAATAAATGATAATTATTATCAATAACAAAATTAAAAAAAATTATGTTTATTATTTAAGGTTTAGGTAATGGCATTTGCATGCAGCCATTTAGCAATTTCGCTGAGCTTCAGATTCTCTGCTAAATCTAGTGGCGTTATGGACCAGTCATCACGCAGCAACTCTGCGCCAGATGAGAGCAAAACCTTAACCGAAGCCAAATCATTATTCTCAACCGCAATATGTAATGGGGTTAATCCACCCTCACCTACTTGATTAACATTCGCGCCCGATTTGATCAGGTAAGCTAAAATCTCTGGCTCAGACCACCCTGCAACCAAGTGAATCGGCGAATTACCAAATTGATTCACCGAATGCAGAACCAAGGGGTCGACATTGGCAAAATCAGGGTGCGCAGAAACTTGGCGTAAAATTGCAAGAATATTGGTAGACAGCATCAGACCGCCTGAGCGAGC
>JABSRR010000351.1 GCA_013215025.1 Pseudomonadales bacterium | reverse complement strand
TATTTCCATTTTAAGTTGCATTTTCTGCCTATTATATTTCGTGTACGTTTTAAATTATCGCTAATCGCTTACAAAATAACTCGAGGACTTGCCCCTAAATACCTTGAGGAAGTTTTTCAAAGGTATTCTCCAAAACTATCCCATAGAGGAACGAAGAGAATGAAAGGAAAAATAATACAACAAGCGTCGTAACTCCTCGCACCCTATTCGGGTATATTTCCTTGAAGAGCTAGCATGATCGCTTCTAGGGAAGAATAGCCTCTATATCTCATAGATTTGACGTAGCTTGAAATTCTGACGAAAAACCGCGCATACTCTTCCTTTCTAAATGTTCCCGAAACCTTTTGTTTAAGTTTGGAGTCTCTAAGGTCCCGCTCAGATCGATTATTGGTAAAATCCACCTCCTTGACTTGTGCAAACAGTAGAACAGAATGTTCGTATTCGTAAAGCCTCAGCCAAAGGTTTTGAGCGTCGGTGTGCTTCGGACGTCCGCGCTTTCCTGTCGGTTCAGGGAAAGGTGGGAGTTCCTGCTTTGCCCTTGTCAGTGCATTCCTATACCTGGATTGAAGGCGAGCGAACTCCCGTGCTGTCAAGACGCGCTTTTTTTGTCGATTTGCTACCGTGTAAGCCGCCTCCTGAAGGATCTTTTTCATTTTCGTAGCCCACTTGTAGCCAACAGAATCCTCTACAAACTTCAGCTCTCGCAACAGATGTGCGCCGCACAACCCATGATCAACATGATCATAAGAAAGATAGCTTGCCCAGCTGTCATGCACGAGCGTACCGCCATACTTGGGGATAATCCCGATGTCTTCAATTGCTTCTCCCCCGCGCTTTGAATGGAGAAACTTTAACGTTGTCTCTCCATAACTATAGGAGTGAATCCAATAGTTTTTCTTATCGACTTTTAGCGATGTTTCGTCGCAGTAAATGACCGGAGATCTCAATATCCGCTTAATTTCTCGTCGTTCCCAACCTTTCAACGCCTCACCCAATTGTGAAACATATTTAAGCATCACGGCTTGAGAGATGCATCTGCCGATCAATCCTCTAAAGTGCTCCTGCACACGCTCAAGAGAAATCATTTGTATCATCAAGAAGTTTATAATACTGGCCTTGATGCCAATCCCATACTGAACTTTACCATCCATTCCATCTGGAAACTTGCCCTTGTTTTCATGACAACAGGAAGGACAGTCTTTAACCTCAGACTGAACAGTATGCTCTGTAATCTCGTAAATAATGTCGATCTTGGTCCGCTCTTCGACGGAGGTTACTTCGACATTGTTGAGGCTTGATCCACACTTTGCACAGCTGGAAGCTGACACCACAGCCGAAGTAGCCACTTTCCGAGAGTTCTCAAGTTGTGCGCCTTTTTTGTTGCGATCGTGATCCTGCTTGTTTCTATTGCCGTTAGGGCCACTATTTCTTGATGGCGGAAGGCCGCTGTTGGCAGAGTTCTTTCGCGTCTTTTTCTCTAGAAGTACAGTAACAATGATATTCAATACGGCCATCAATGACTCTACCGCAGCTTTAACACCTGGCGGAACGTCT
>JABSRR010000350.1 GCA_013215025.1 Pseudomonadales bacterium | reverse complement strand
CGGATTCGCAATAAACTAGAAAAAGCGCACCGCAAACAAGCTGCAGTATAGTTGCATAAATAGGGTTTATTGATATGCGTATTATTTTTGCCGGTACTCCTGACTTTGCTGCCGCGCAGCTTGAGTCTTTGTTACAACACGGCATAAAACCTGTCGCGGTCTACTCCCAGCCTGATCGACCAAAGGGTCGGGGTAAAAAATTAATTCAAACGCCGGTTAAACAAATTGCTGAAGCCCAGGAGATTCCTGTATTTCAGCCGCAGAATTTTAAGTCGGCCGAGTCGCTGCAACAGCTGGCAGACTTAAAACCCGATCTTATGATTGTTGTGGCCTATGGTTTGATTTTGCCGCAGGCGGTGTTGCAGTTACCCAAGTTCGGCTGTATCAACGTACACGCCTCTATTTTGCCGCGATGGCGCGGAGCGGCACCGATTGAGCGGGCGATTGCTGCGGGCGATCAAGAAAGCGGCGTGACCATTATGCAAATGGATCAAGGTTTAGATACCGGCGATATGCTGCATATAAAGCGCTGTGCTATAGAGCAATCAACCACTGGCGATGCCTTACGCCAGCAACTGCAGGGTATCGGCAGTGAAGCGTTGATTCAGGTACTGCAGCAGCTTGAAAAAGGTCAGTTACAGCCGATACAGCAAGACCACAGCCAAGCTAATTACGCTGAAAAATTAACTAAGCAAGAAGCGGCGGTCGATTGGTCTTATTCTGCACAGCGATTGTTGAAGATAATTCATGCCTTTAACTCGGCGAATACCTGTTATGCCGCATGGCAGGACGATAGAGTTAAAATTTTTACAGTAGATGTTCTGCCGCCAGCTGACATTCGGCAGCCTGGCGAGATAGTCAGTATCACTAAGCAACATTTAACGGTTGCCTGTGGCGACGGCAGCGAGCGACTTTCACTATTGGAAATTCAGTTGCCAAACGCTAAACGTATGGCAACCGCGGCGGTGTTAAATGGCCGGCGCGATTATTTTGCCGTTGGACAAGCTTTTGCCTAAATCGCGTCGCAGGACTAAGCCAAAAGCGTTAAACAATCCGCGGGTGGCGGCCGCCGTAGCAGTCTCAGCGGTACTTGAGAGGCAGTCATTAACCGCGACGCTTGCAAGCGTAACAACTAGCTTATCAGTTCAAGATGCAAGCCTAGCTAAAGCATTAGCTTATGGCGTTTGCCGGTTTTATTTCAGCCTCGCTCAGCAACTTGAAAAACAGCTTAAAAAACCGTTGCGACAAAAAGACCAGGATGTGTATGCACTGCTTCTAGTCGGCGCATATCAGTTGCGGCATCTCCGTCAGCCGAGCTATGCGGCGATTGATTCGGCAGTTACGGCGGCAAAATCCCTTGGCAAGCCTTGGGCGGTTGGTTTGGTTAACGCGATACTGCGTGGGCTTGACGCACAACCTATGCCAAAACCGCAATACGAACATCCAGACTGGTTAATTGCCAGTATCAGGCAGGCTTATCCCGATCATTATGCCGAGATTTTTGATGCCAATAATCAACCGGCGCCTTATGCCGTGCGAGCCAATTTATGCAAGACGACTCG
>JABSRR010000349.1 GCA_013215025.1 Pseudomonadales bacterium | reverse complement strand
AATTAACAACCCGGTGATTTTAATTAATCACTGGCGCTGGCTCGAGGCCAACGGCTACAAGAAGGAAGCTGCAAGCTGCAAGCGACAAGCTGCAAGCTTGACAAGAAAGAATTATAATGATATAGGAATTTATAGGAGAAAGAAATGAAAACAAGTGAAGCGTTACAAATCGTTGGAGGGCTGTCCAAGCCCTCAAAAATGCCTGGATGGTCATATGGCCTTCCAGCTAAAGAATGCAAGACCGGCAAAAAATTACAGCAGGTAGAAGGCAGCACCTGTTACAATTGCTATGCATTAAAAGGCTGTTATGTTTTTAAAGTTGTACAGGCTGCACAGTATCGAAGACTGAAGGCCATCAGGTCACCGCTGTGGACAGGTGCAATGGCTTATTTAATTAATTCAAAAAAATCACCAGAGTTTAGATGGCATGACAGCGGAGACGTCCAGGACGAAGAGCACCTTCTTAAGATATTTGCCGTTGCAGGGTTAACGCCAAAAATTAAACACTGGATGCCAACGCGGGAGGCATGGGTGAAAGCCTTCCTGCCTCTCTGTCCTAAGAATTTAGTGATTAGGTTCTCTGCTCCGATGGTCGACCAATCACGGCACAAGCTACCAAAAGATTGGAGAAATACTTCTACTGTCTCAAGTGATTTAAATAAAACGTTTACCAGTGAGGGTCATTTCTGCCCGGCCCCTAAACAAAATAATGAATGCGGCAGCTGTCGGGCTTGCTGGGATGCTAGAATTAAAAATGTAGTTTATGGCAAGCACTAATGTATTGGACCCCGAAGAGATTAAAGGAGCTAAAAGAGCGTGGCTTCAAACTCAGACACATGACACTCGAAGAAGCGAACGCTGAAGCCGAGGAGCAAGCGGCAAGCGTCAAGCCCCAAGCTGTTCAAGATGCAAGCAGCAAGCGTCAAGCTGCAAGCGGCAAGGTTCAAGCTTCAAGCCGCAAGCATCAAGCTTCTTGATATCCTTCCCCTCATAAAGTTTTACTTGGTTAAGGGAGAGGGCCTTAACCATAATAAATGTATTCTTCGGATGTGTTAAATGAAATGAAAATTGATGTGGAGAAAAGCGAACTGAGTTTCCTCGTGTTACTTTTAATTCTATTGTGAAAAAGTGACCATTACTATTATACCCCAGTATATCAGGAGTGCCCCATGCAGCGCTATTTTCCAAGCGTGTAAATGATAATTTGCAATTATTTTTAGTAGCGAACGTTTTAATTTCATGCCAAAATTTTCTTTCTGGTTTCACTACTACAACTTCTTAATTACCTTTCCCATTTTCCACTTTTCAGGAGTTACAGTGAAGACCAATCGATGAGATTCTCTTACTCCTATTAATTTATTTTGCAAGAGTTTCATGCCATTGATGTCATAAAATTCTCCATTTGGCAGGAGAACTTGGACACGTGCATTACCCGCTGCTTCACCTTTTAAAAATTTATCTAATACTTGTCTTAATATCTTTCCAGTAAACATAGGTTGCAATATAGTCTAAGTTGTACTATATATCAAGTATGGGTTTACCAAAGAAATTAACAGAACAACAGATGAG
>JABSRR010000348.1 GCA_013215025.1 Pseudomonadales bacterium | reverse complement strand
GGAACCCCTAGTCGCATTAAGTTTCGAATTTTTGTTCGAGTCTTTCGCCATTGTTTCCAATAACACATACGTAGACGTCTTCGAATCCAAGCATCTAAGTCGATGCACTTTTGATATCCCTGAGCAATTCCAAAATAATTGATCCATCCGCGCATATAAATAGTGAGTTCCGCCGTTTTTCAAGCTAGTTGTCGCATCAACTTAAACAACTTTATTTAATTTTACATCGTCACGTTCTGGATTTAACCATACCTGATCAATACGATTCCAGTTTCTTACGTTGCCACTCCAGCGCTTTGGATGTTGTTTCTTCGCTTTTTCATACACAGCCTTCCGTTTAACTAACACATCAACGTCTTGACCCCGATGACGCTCATTTGGGGTGACAAACTTAATACCACTATGTCGATGTTCGGTGTTGTACCACGTAACAAAGTTCAATACCCATTGCTGCGCTTCATCGATAGATTTAAAACCTTTGTAAGGGTAATCAGGTCGGTATTTGCACGTTCGGAATATCGACTCAGCATAGGCGTTATCGTTACTAACACGTGGCCGGCTAAACGAACTGACAACACCTAGGTGATACATCGTTTCTAACATACTCGACCCTTTCATCGGGCTACCATTATCTGAATGCAATACCAGTGGGTTGCGTTTTGTCGAAATACGTTCTTTCATACACGCTTTTCGTAGTAGGCGAGAAGCATTGTCGGCCGATTCTGATTCGTGGATTTCCCAACCAACAACTTTACGACTAAATAAATCCAGCATTAAATACAAATAGTAGTGAATACCTTTTGCCGGGCCCGGTAACCATGTGATATCCCAGCACCACACCTCATTGGGTGACATGGCTTTATGTGTTGCTAAAGGGCGTTTTTCTGGCGCCTGACTTCGACCACGATGATGTTGTTGTTTTGCTTCTCGAAGTATTCGGTACATGCTCGACTCAGAACAAAGATAAACGCCTTCATCCGCTAGCCTGGGTACCACTTGGGATGGCGGCATACTAGCAAATTCGCCTTGGTTAAGCGTAAATAAAACTCGTTGCCTTTCTTCGTCACTAAGTGCGTGAGAAGGTGTTGGGCGAACAGCACCCGGTCGCCCATCTTCCTTTACCTTTTCATCTCGACACCATCGTTGATACGTTCGAACACTAATCTCTAATGCATGACACGCCTTCGATTGACGCGCACCGGATAAAACAGCTTCATCAACAAGTGTCACAGCTTCACAACGCAAATCATGAGGGATCAGTCGTCCTCGCTTTCCCCCCAGAGTGCCTGGGCTTTTTTTTGAAGCACGAGCAATGCAGCAGCTTCCGCTAATGCTTTTTCTTTCCGCTTAAGCTCAGACTCTAGTTTCTTGATACGCTTTTTATCTTGCTTTGACTGTTCTCGGTTTGCTTTTGCTACTTCTTGCGCAGATGCATTCGCCTGCATGCAGCTTGCCTTCCAATCATCCACTTGTTCTGGATATAAGCCCTTCTTACGACAATATTCACTCAACTCCGCCTCATTCATGCTGGCGGTTTCAAGCACTACCGAAAATTTATCTTGCGATGACCA
>JABSRR010000347.1 GCA_013215025.1 Pseudomonadales bacterium | reverse complement strand
TCACATTCTACCGCTAGTCCAGAGTTGAACGGAGCGTCATTGACGTTATCGAGAACCCATCCATTAACCTTATCCGTTAAGGCTTGAAGCTCTGTTGATCCGTTGTAAGTAGCATTATCAAACCAAGCGTCGAACTTATTATACAATGTTGGATTATCCGTCTCTACGTAATCAGCGGTTAAGGGATTACCGTTATTATAAAGATACTCTGCGTCGGATTGGGTGAATGCTTGACCTATTGAGATACTGATAAATTTAGCTACATTTTCCCATTGACCATAACCAGCCCAGTTTCTTTTACCCCATAAAACAGGAAGTGACATATCCCAGTTTATCGAATTGGGGTTGCCTGATAGTGGAGAATTGAAAACTTTGTCTGTATGCTCTTCTCCATTTATATAACAATGTAAGTTACTGAGATTGTTGCCAAGCCTATCCCAGTAAATAAGTATATGTTTATCTTCCCCTGTCCAATTTATGTTTTGGAATTTTATGTTGTATTGATTTCCTAAAGTAATAAATTGAAATATAAGGTCTTTAGAAGTACCGCCTATAAAAATTTCAGCACGAGAAGTATTTGGACTAGTTGTTGACTCGGATTCGTACTTTCTATATAAAGTGGTGGCACTAGAGCCATCAGTCCACGATGAGACCGCAATAGTATTTAATCCAATATTTAACCTACTAGCAGAGCCTTGAAGCTCCAAGTACTGAGTAGAGCCGTCTAGTTCAACAACAGCAGAATTATACTGAGCACTTCCGTCTGATACAATAAGTGCAGATTTACCATCAAACGGAGCGTTATTGACGTTATCGAGAACCCAACCATTTACTTTATCAGTTAATGCTTGTAATTCTGTTGATCCATTGTAAGTGGCGTTGTCAAACCAAGCGTCAAACTTATTGTAGAGAGTTGGATTATCCGTCTCTACGTAATCTGCACATAGAGGATTGCCTTCGTTGTATAGATACTCTGCGTCGGATTGGCCAAAAGATTGTCCGATTGAGATACCGTAAAAAGCCCCCGCTTGAGCATAAGTAATAGTTGACCTTACTTGAGCACCTAGATAAACAGGTTGTGTGTATGTATAATTAGTGCTCGACCACCCAGAGTCTTGATAATCAAATGTAACTGAACCAGTATATAAAACACCATTTACATACAAAGAACCGCTGTCACTATCGTTTGACCTAGATACAACTACTAAAAAATGAGCCCATCCTTCGACTCCATCAATTGCAGTGTCATAATAGTATCTTCCTTGAAGGTTTGTCTTATTTAAACCTACAAAAAACGAATCATCCTCAAGTATTTGAATTGATATCTCATTTTCTCCTGTTGATGAGGTTTCGCCTTTGAAATAAGCTCTAATTCTTTCCCTCGTTGAGGAAGTCTTTACATTTGCCCAAAATGACAGCGTTAAAGAATCAGTTCCAACATCTAACCTACTAGCAGAGCCTTGAAGCTCTAAGTACTGAGTAGAGCCGTCTAGGTTAATTGCGTTAGCAGGGAATAGTTGAGTACTAGGTAAGGGAGCGACTCCAATCAATGTCCAGCCTTTACCTTCTAATCT
>JABSRR010000346.1 GCA_013215025.1 Pseudomonadales bacterium | reverse complement strand
GATAAGCCGATGATATTGTCGCCGGGGGCATTTTTTTTAAGTGGTTTTGCTGAACCCTATCTCGACGCATTAATTCCCGATTTATATGCAGTACTGCAACATGCTCCACTGCAGCAGTATGTCACGCGCGGTGGTGGCAAAATGTCAGTACATTGTTCTAACTGTGGTGATGTTGGCTGGGTAAGTGATAGAGAAGGCTACCGCTATCAGCCGCAAATATTAGGCGCCGACCAGCCATGGCCAGCCATGCCAGTGAGCTTTTCAAATCTTGCAAAAGCTGCGGCAGCTCAGGTTGGTTATCAAGATTTTGAACCCGACGCCGCATTAATTAATCGATATCAAGTGGGCACTAAAATGGGGTTGCATCAGGACAAAGATGAAAAAGACTTCACTCAGCCGATAGTCTCGCTTTCGCTTGGTGTTACTGGGGTATTTTTGTGGGGCGGCAAAAAACGCGCGGACAAGCCAGATAAATACCGTATGCAGCATGCCGATATGATAGTGTTTGGCGGTGACTCTCGACTTAATTATCACGGCATCCAGTCGATTGATAAAACCCCCCACCCATTATTTGCCCATGAGCGCATCAATATTACTTGGCGCAAAGCCAACTGAGCGCTTGCTGTTTTTTACCCTAAGTGTTTCTTTGGCTCAGCCTTGAAGCCATATTTTGTAGTTATTACTGTGATTAAAATTATGCGATAATCTGCGCCCTTTATTTAAGCCTTAAACCTTGCAGATATTGTCATTATGTCTTTACTCTCACAATCGCAATTAGATGAAGAAGTCTCAAAACGCAAAACTTTTGCGATTATTTCTCACCCGGACGCAGGCAAAACCACGATCACTGAGAAGCTGATTTTGCTGGGGCAGCTGATTCAAGTTGCAGGCACGGTAAAAGGTAAAAAGAATACAGCGCATGCGACCTCAGATTGGATGACCATGGAACAAGAACGGGGCATATCGGTCACCTCCTCAGTCATGCAGTTTCCTTATAATGATCGCTTGGTCAATTTGCTCGATACACCTGGACACGAAGATTTTTCTGAAGATACCTATCGTACCTTAACCGCGGTTGATTCGGCACTCATGGTGGTTGACGGGGCTAAGGGTGTTGAAGAGAGAACGATCAAGCTGATGAACGTCTGTCGCCTGCGCAATACGCCGATTTTTAGCTTTGTGAACAAATTAGACCGTGATGTTCGTGATGGTATTGATTTACTGGATGAAATTGAACAAGTGCTGGGCATACAAGCGGCGCCTATTAACTGGCCCGTTGGTATGGGCAAAGAGTTTAAGGGTGTATATAACCTCTACACCGATACCTATCATGTATATACCCAGCAAGGTGGTCATGTAATTCCAGATGATATTCGTATCCAAGGCTTAATGTCGGATGAAGCGAAGCAGCTGCTTGGCGTTTATCATGAAGACTTTGTTGAAGAAGTTGAGCTAGTGCGAGGCGCTAGCCATGAATTTGATTTACAAGAATATCTAGCAGGGCGGATGACACCGGTATTTTTCGGCACCGCCTTAGCGAATTTTGGCGTGAAAGAAATGTTAGATGATTTTGTTGAATG
>JABSRR010000345.1 GCA_013215025.1 Pseudomonadales bacterium | reverse complement strand
GTATCACTTTCAAGCCGTGACAATGCTGGCTATACTCTTCGTCACTGATCTCAAAATCAACAATAAGGAAGAATTGCCCCTTCTCAGTTATCGAGACGTGAAACAATTGATCTATACTTTAGGGCACCTCTATATACTTGATATCTGCCAATAAAGCAGTTATTTAAAAAGTAAATTATTAATCTTGAGACTTAAGATTCATCCAAAATTGATTCAGACTCTTTCAATTTTGCTGCTTTTGCCGCTTTTCAGGAGACTTTCTCCTGATTCACCCCCAATTAGGCACACTTCTCCCTTGTATTTTATATAACTGCACAACTCTGAATAGATTATAAGTCAGATTCATTAATCCAATCTGAGTTTTAGCCCTTGATATTCCAATGGTACGTATGGTTGACCCTCCCATGCTGTTTTCAATAAATCCGAAGATATGCTCTACACGTGCACGCGTCTTAGATTTGACTCTGTTAGAAGACTTCTGATCTTGAGTTAGGGGATGATTGCGTGTTCCTTTTTCACAGATTTGATTATCCATCTCTTTGTCTTCGAGTGCCTTTTCAATGGTCTCCCCTGTATAAGCAGAATCAGCGTAACATGGCTGTTTTCGATCCGCATCACTGAGTAATCCTTTCATGCGTTTAGAATCATGCTCGGATGCAGGCCCCACTTGATAATCGGTAATGATTTTACTCTGAGTGTCTGACTTGACATGATCTTTATAACCATAAAATGTATCACCGTTTTTCTTGGTCCACCTAGCATCTACATCTTTCTGACGCTTTTTGTGTGGATTGTTTTCCCATTCCTCAACTTTCTCTCCTGATTTGATTTGGGTGTTTTCTGCTCTGCTATTGCGTTGACGGGGTACCTCCACAAATGAAGCATCAATCATTTTACCTTCGTGAGCAATAAGGCCTTGTGATTCAATGAGGGTATTGAAATGGTCAAAAAGCATTTTTACACCATCCTTTTTACCCAGACGTTCTTTAAATAACCAGATGGTCTTACTATCGGGAATATCATGAGCTAAATCCACACCCAGAAAACGTTTAAAGCTCATACGGTCTAATATCTGGAATTCCATATGATCATCTGAGAGGTTATAATAGCGTTGCAAAATCACCACTTTGAACATCAATACATAGTCATAGGGAGGACGACCTCCTTTACCTTTTGGTTCCTTTTTGAGCAGAACATCTAGTTTTGGACGGAAAATCTCAAAATCAATGAGATTCGAGAGTTTCTCCAATGGATCGTTGAGACGACTGAGCTTTTCTAAAACATTTTGTTCGTCAAAAAGTGTACGTGGTGCTGGGCGATTACGAGACATCTGATAGTGATAATTGACTGTCCTCTAAATTAAATACTTATCAGTTATTAACAATAATAAAACCACTGAGTTTTTAGAGATGCCCTTTAATCGATTAAAATAAAGATTGATATATCTTGCCAAATCTTATTATTTGATATATGCAATATTATTGCATTAAATAGTGGTTGTATATCCACTACACAGTTTATATTAAATTACAACCCCTAAGACACTTTTAGTTACCTAACCTAACCTTTATGTCTCGTAAACCTTTCTTA
>JABSRR010000344.1 GCA_013215025.1 Pseudomonadales bacterium | reverse complement strand
TGTGCACCCCACAAAGACGGAGATCAAGTTCGATGACGAACGCACGATTTATGCCATAATGAAGGCTGCCGTGAAAATGGCACTGGGGACACACAACCTCACACCGAGCATTGATTTCGATCAAGACTACTACGTTGTTGACTTAAGCTACGGCGGTGAAGTATTCGGCGCAACTTTAGGTTACGTTGGTTATGAAGAGTCTGAGTCAGACGCTGAAGATGACTATTACTGGGTTTACGCTGAAGTATCTGCGGGCGGCGAAATTGCTGGTCTAGATATGGCTGTGGTTCTTGGTCAAGTTCTTGATAACGACGACGGCGCTGCTGAAGTTGACGATACCAACCCGTACATCTACTTAGACATCAGCAAATCTTTCGACATCTAATATAGACGCGTTAGATTTAGGATGCGAGCCGGGTTCGCCCGGCTCATTTAAAAGTGGGAGCATAATATGAAATTAGTGACAGCAATAATTAAGCCTTTCAAGCTCGATGATGTGCGTGAAGCATTATCTGAAATCGGCGTACAAGGTATCACTGTCTCAGAAGTCAAGGGATTTGGTCGTCAAAAAGGCCACACGGAACTATATCGCGGTGCAGAATACGTGGTTGATTTTCTTCCAAAAGTTAAAGTTGAAGTTGCTATCGATGATGACAGCTTAGACTCAACAATCGAAGCAATCACCAAAGCTGCAAACACTGGTAAAATCGGTGACGGTAAGATTTTTGTTTCTTCCTTGGAGCAGATTGTACGCATCCGTACGGGTGAGACCGGTAGCGAAGCTATCTAACCACTCTTTTCTATTTACTCGATTTACATTTAATTTTCTTAACACATTTTACAAACCTCGGTTTGTAGGGGAGCATTGACCATGGAAAACTTAGTTTTCGAAATGCGCTACGCGATGGATACATTCTATTTCCTGATCTGCGGCGTACTAGTAATGTGGATGGCAGCTGGTTTTGCCATGTTAGAAGCAGGCCTTGTGCGTGCTAAAAACACCACTGAAATTTTAACCAAAAACGTCGCCTTGTTTGCGATCGCTTGTACCATGTATATGATTTGCGGTTATGAAATCATGTACGGTGGCGGCTACTTCCTATCTGCAACTGATTCAGTTGGTAGCATGGATGATGCTGCAATTGCAGGTGTTGTTGCTGCAGGTGCTGACTTCTTTAACGAAGTTGATGATGCTGGCCTTCCATACTCAGGCGCGTCTGACTTCTTCTTCCAAGTTGTATTCGTTGCGACAGCTATGTCTATCGTATCAGGTGCAGTTGCTGAGCGTATGAAGCTTTGGGCTTTCTTAGCATTTGCGGTTGTTATGACTGGTATCATCTACCCACTTGAGGGTGCATGGACTTGGGGCGGTGCTGAAGTATTCGGTCTTTACGCCTTAGATTATTCTGACTATGCCGGTTCTGGTATCGTACACATGGCTGGTGCCGCTGCTGCTCTTGCAGGTGTTATTTTGCTAGGTCCTCGTAAAGGTAAATATGGCGCTAACGGTGAAGTGAAAGCTATCCCAGGTGCGAACATGCCGCTTGCGACGTTAGGTACTTTCATCCTTTGGATGGGTTGGTTCGGCTTTAA
>JABSRR010000343.1 GCA_013215025.1 Pseudomonadales bacterium | reverse complement strand
TTATTAGGTGTAAATAGTGTTGATGAATTTTTATTTACAACAAAAACAGGGTATTGCGAACATTTTAGCCAAGCATTTACCGTGTTGATGCGTGCCGCAAATATTCCTGCACGGGTTGTAGCAGGTTATCAAGGCGGTGAATTTAATCCGTTTGAAAATTATCTGATGGTGCGCGAGAAAGATGCGCATGCCTGGGTTGAGGTTTGGATTGATTCTCAAGGCTGGCTTCGTGTTGATCCCACCGCTGTGATCCCACAATCTAGAGTGTTGGAGAGCTCAGACAATGCTTTCAATGCTGGCTTTAGTCAATTTTAAGAGGCACAGTGGCTGCAACAGTTTCAACATAGACTCGATCAGCTAAATTTTTATTGGCAAAAGAAGGTAATTAATTACCAGTCTGCGCAACAGCAGCAGTTGCTGCTTGGCTTACTTGGCAAGGTAGATTATTTGCGTATTGCTCTGTTTGTGTTGTTTGCCTTTGTAGCAATCTTTTCAGGATTTTTATTATGGGATCTCTGGCTTGCGATGCGAAGCAAGCAACAGCAAGCGATTGAGCAACAGCTATGGCAGCAATTTACGGTATTATTGCAACGTTACGGTATGACGGTGCAAATAGCCGAAGGACCTTATGATCTGATGCAGCGTATAGACACGTCACAGTTTAATGCAGCGGCTAAAACCAGTACCAGGCAATTTCTTAAGCAATATGCCTTCCTGCGTTACGGCTGTGACAATCTTTCCGAACTCGATTATCAAAACGTATTAAAAAAAATGAAAATGGCGTTAATACAATCCAGAGTGCAACTCAGGAAATCCTCTTGAAGCAGATTAAAACCGGAAAATGGCAGCGTCAGTGGGCACTCACCAAAGCAACTTCTAAGCTCGGTAGCAAACTTGCCAGCGGTTTAGCTGTGAATATGCTATCAGAGCCTTTTAACTCCGCACGCCGCAACACTAACAATCAGGCACTGTATGCAGAGCAGGCAAAAGCCTTCAGTCAGGCCTTGGGTGAACTGAAAGGTTCGGTGGTTAAAATTGGACAAATGATGGCTGTATATGGTGAGTTTATTTTACCTCCAGCCATTATTAGCGCTTTGTCTGAGTTAGAAGAGCAAACTGAGGCGTTTTCCAGTGAACTTATTTTACCCAAAATCACCGCGGTTTTAGCTGATGCGGAGCAGTGGCAAATTGAGGAAGAAGCGCTGGGTGCGGCCTCCTTATCGCAGGTGCATAGAGCAAAGTCTGCCGATTTGGACGTTTGTTTTAAAGTGCAATACCCTGGAATTTTGGATACTGTGAGCGCTGACCTCGCTGCCATTGGACAACTGCTAAAGCTCGCACGTGTCGTCAATATCAAAGGCTTTGACAGTTGGCTGCTTGAATTGGATGAGTTGTTACGGATGGAGCTTGATTATCAGCATGAAGCAGATATTACCGAACGATTTGCTCGACTGTTACGAGAATCCGTTAGCGCCTCGAATGACTTAGATGTATTTTCAGTGCCCAAGCTTTACCGTCAATATTGCGATGCCGAGATACTGTGTCTTGAGTTTATGCCAGGCGAATCGCTGCATCATATCGATTTATCGACAATGAGTCTCGCGC
>JABSRR010000342.1 GCA_013215025.1 Pseudomonadales bacterium | reverse complement strand
AATTGATGACGACAAGGACAAAACCAACAATATTAAAGATGTCTCACCTAACAAATAAAAACTAAAGCCAACAAATAGCCGAATAGCTGATAAACGCTAAAAAAGAGACCTCAAGGCAAGGCTCTTAGAGGTCTCTTTCAACTGTTGATCAAGGCAAATGGGTTTATCAGTTATTCGTTGTTGGCCGCACACCTGTTCTTGTTGATTGCCTAGGTGGATAAGTACTTCGATCCTTTTTGCTATGCTTAGTGACGTGGAGTTGGTTTAGGGTCTTCACGATTGATATGAACCTTTCGCCTTTATTTTTTGAGCATACCATCCCCTTTCCCCATTGCTTGAGAGGCATTCATTGATAACATGTCTTGAAGTAGATCATCAGAGGCTTCTTTCTACATCACTTCATTCAATGGTACATCTCTTGCTCGGTGATAGGTAACCTTGCCAAATCGTTTGGTCATGAGCAGTTCTAATCTACCTTCGTCGCATTTAGCGCACTTAGTGACATCCCTGCCATATTTTTCGAGCATTCGGATTGCGACTGGTACTTCTACTTTTGGCACGGGTTGGCCCCAATCCATCTCCTCACGCAGTTGATTAAGCCTGACAGTCTTTCCATGGTTTTGGAGTAAGCCATAATGGCGTATTCGCACAAAGCGATAAGGGAGGATATGTCGTTCAAACCGGGTAAGAAACTCCTGATGGTTGAGCGTCATTTCCTTCTGCTGGTTGTCACGATAATCCTTGTAAGTGAAGGTGATGTGATGCTCACCGACAGCCTTGATCCTGTGATAGGTAATCGCTGTACGATGGGTGTATCTGCCCAAGTACTTCATCACCTGTTCGGGTCCACCAAATGGTTGTTTGGCGTACACTTTCCAATGTTTTTGTCCAGCAGCTTTAATGGCTTCTTCGACTTGTTGAATAGGTACAGATAGCTCTGACTTTCGTTCTCGTACCAACCGCAAAAAAATGGCTTTGTACATTTTCTTTAATGCTGGTACAGGGAACAAGAACTTGCCATTAGCTCTTTTGGGAGCTACCCACTGATTGTTTTTCAGGCCACCACCACTGACAATACAATGCAGGTGAACATGATAATCCAGTTTTTGCCCCCAGGTGTGGAGTACTGAGGTGATGCCAGGAACAGCTCCCAGATACTTAGGGTTTTGCCCCAAATTCAGTAAAGTTTGTGAAGCCGCATCAAACAGGATTTTGTACATCTGAGTTGGTGCTTGCAGCATTACCCTATTCCACTCATGTGGTACAGTGAACACGGTGTGGTAATAAGGACATGGCAGCAGGTCGTCTATTCTACTTTCTACCCATTCCTCTTTTTTGAGTGTACCACAAAAGCAACAGTGCCGATTGCCACAGCTATGGTATTGCAATTGCCGATGCCCACAATCGGAGTTATTGCATTGATAGCAGTGATAGCCCAATTCATTCGTATGACACTTAAAAATGCGTGAAGCGATGCTTCGGGTGTAGGCATTTTTGTAAGCAAATGACTCTGGATTGAAAAGTGCCTGGAATCTCGATTTAAGCTGTTGCTGGTGCATGATCGAGGTGATCAAAAGGAGACACCAGGGTAGCGCGTTTACTCTTTTGCA
>JABSRR010000341.1 GCA_013215025.1 Pseudomonadales bacterium | reverse complement strand
AGATACTTGTGCCCGACCTCAAGGCCGCTTTGTTTGGCTTTGCGGACGACTTCGTTTGTATAGATTTGTAGAAAATTGCTGACAGAGGTGTCCCACAATAAGATGGTATAGATCTAGAATCCACCCTTTAATTATCGGCTAAAACGGCTCTTTAAGGTTCCCCGCAGGCCTCACACAAGGCTTTCAGAATTTCTCAATTATTTAAATAGAAAAGCCCTGCTAGGATTCATCAGCTAAAAAATAAAAAAACGATGAAGTTGCAGGGCTCTATGATAGCTACTACTGTACCCGCTGAAGCCAGACTTGTCGCCGACAATATTCGAGACCTCTTCCCTGACCTGAGATACAAGGCTCTCTGCGCCGTTGTGTGTCTGTTTCTCCTAGGTAAAGACACCTTGTATCGTGGCGTCCGTGAGATGACCTTCGCTCCGTCAGTTTCTACGATGTCCAGGGCAATCCGCAAAATCAAGCCAAGTAGACTTATGCGACGAATGAGAAAGTCTCTAGCAAAGAAGTTTAAACACACCGATCCCAAAGAATTGGTTTTTGTCATCGATGACACTGGAAACCGAAAGTATTCGAAAAGTCTTCACCGCTCTGGCCACTGGGGTGGCAGTTCAGGAGTCTTTTTAGGCCAAAAGATCATGGTTCTAGGCATCGTCCATATTAAAACTAAAAAAATTTATCCGGTTGGCTTTACGATCTTGCCAAAGCGAGAATCGAAGAAGTCACCGACAGCTCATTGGCATGCGAATCGTCTTGTTGTCGAAGCAATGGCAGCTGGGATTAGAGCTCAAACCTTTGTAGCCGACAGTTGGTTTGATAGCGTGAGCTTAATGCAGAAGCTTGAGGCTCAAGGAATTGATATTGTCATCCAGATCAAAAACAATCGCAAGGTACGCTCAAACCCTGGTCGATACGTCAAATGGTCAAATTTGGAGGCTGAGTTTTCAAGCGAGAAAAGGCTAAGGTCACGCACTGAATGGGAATCCGCCAAGGTCAGGGCAGGGAAAAAACGAGGGATGTGTTTGGCGGAAAAGGTGCTGCAAATCAGAGGGAGGTCATGTCCTCTCAAGGTGGTGGCAGCATATAAAAGGCGCAATGGAGTAGAAGTTTTTGGATATTACGCCTCAACAAACCGCAACATGTCCCGGTCACGGATTTGGGCGGTGAGTCGGATGAGGTGGAAGATTGAAGAGCTTTTTAGGACCTGCAAGCAGCGTCTTGCCTTCGGAAAACTATCTTGCAAGGGAAAGGATGCAGCCCACCTGGCCGTGGCCTTGCCGCTTTTTCTCTACAAGTGGTTAACGGAAAAATGCCCCGAGTCCATGAAAATCGATCGCTACATTGCCACCATTGTCACCGAGTCGAGTCGAAAAGGGATATTCAGCTTAACCTCTAGCATCGATCGGAGGCCGGCGGAAATCGCGAGAAATCGGCTTGCTACAAGTCGAGCCCACCAGAAGCCTTGTGATTCGGCTGCGGGGGACTTCAAATTGGCTATATAGCATGCAGGGCAGGGAGATTAGGCAGCGCTAGGTGCCAATTTGTGGGACAAGCCTGTTTATAGCGTGAGGGTCTATGTCCTGAATATTTGGGCTTGGCAACACTCTTT
>JABSRR010000340.1 GCA_013215025.1 Pseudomonadales bacterium | reverse complement strand
ATTTTTGTAATAACACTATATTTAATATTCATACCCGCTTTGCAGCGGGTATTTTTTTGCCCATTGATTTTAAGTAAATCTCAGATTCGCTCAAATTAAGTTAGCGATTAATTCTCAGTATTATCTGATGGCATGTTTAGCTGGTTGTGTAATGCTGATAGTTCGGCTTTCAGGTTCGCCGCGAGTGCTTCCGCATGACTGCCGTTAAGCATTGAAAAGTGGTCGCCCGCGACGTCATGAATGGTAATCTCGGTAAACACTTTGTGCCATCCCAGACTTTGTTGCTGTTGTTTGAATAGCCGTTGTTTGACTCGCGACAGCATCGTTTGCTGTTGGTCTTCTGGCTTGTATAAATGTATGGCGAGCGGCAGTGGCTCAGGTTTATAGTTAATCATCATGCGCTGAAAACCGCGGATAATATCAATGGCACTACTGATAAATGACTCTGACACCGCGCCATTAAACTGCCGTGCAACGTTGTGAATCATTTGCTCAGGTTTCATCAGTCGCAGCGTGCGTAATGGAATATCCACTACACCAAAATTATGTTCGGCGAAAGTTTTTAAAATACCGGCGTCATCTAATTCAATCGACTGATACTCAATCGGTTTATGGGTGTCAAGAAGGGCGAGGAAGCTAACCTCATGCCCCATCGCGATCAATTTTCGTGCTATTTCTATGGCGAGCAAGCCACCAAAGCTGTGACCAATCAGTTGATATGGCCCTTTTGCCTGCTGCTCTAATATTGCTTTCGTATAAAAGCTGATCATCTCATGCAGATCGGTGAATGGTGTTTGATCCTCTTCAAAGCCATAGGCTTGTAAGCCATAAAATGGCTGCCGTTTGCCTAACGCTCGGGCTAATGGCTCATAGCTTAGTACCATGGCGCCCAGTGCATGAATCGCAAAAATCGGCGTTTTATCACCTTGTGGCTGAATCGGTACTAACGGTGACCAATCATGGATGTCGTTATGAATAACATGCGCTAACTGAGCGATCGTTTGTGCACCGAATAAGGATGACACCGGCAGCTTCACTTCGAAATGCATTTCTAGCCGCGCAATTAAGCGCACTGCTTTCAATGAATCGCCGCCAGAGTCGAAGAAGTTATCGTGAATACCAATATCGCCTACGCCTAAGACTTCTTTCCATACAGCGGAAAGATCGCGTTCTAATGAGGTTCGTGGAGCGACAAATTGATTGCCCGCTACCTGTTTTCGCGGCATCGCTAATAATGCCTGTCGATCAATTTTGCCGTTTGGAGTGAGCGGCCAGCTGGCTAAAAATGTCAGCGATTTAGGCAGCATAAAGTCTGGCAAACGTTGCTGTAAAAGCTCACGCCAATTGCTACTCTCAAGCTGCTCTCCGAGTACAAAGGCTAATAGCTCATCGTGATCGACTAAGACAGTGGCGTCTTTAATTTCTGGTAAACTTGACAGTGCATGTTCAATCTCACCTAGCTCAATACGTAAACCTCGCAGCTTCACTTGGTAATCACGTCGACCTTGATATAGCAGTTGAGGTATATCATCGCTGATCGCTAAGCGAACAATATCACCGGTTTTGTAAAGCCTGCTATCAAGATCTTTATCTAGTTGGTGGCTGATGAACGCCTCTTGGTT
>JABSRR010000339.1 GCA_013215025.1 Pseudomonadales bacterium | reverse complement strand
CTAATCATTCGCTTTACCCGATACAACCGAAACTTGCCAGCTATCCTGAGGGAAACTTCGGAGAGAACCAGCTACTAGATGGTTCGATTAGTCTTTCGCCCCTATATTCAGATACGACGAACGATTTGCACGTCAGTATCGCTATGAACCTCCATCAGACTTTCGTCTGACTTCATCCTATCCAAATATAGTTCACCATCTTTCGAGTTCCAACAACGACGCTCACACTCATATTTGTTTGCGCAAAGCGAGACGGGCCGCTCGTGATATAGTTCGAACTGTTGCCTTCACTTCAAATAAAGAGGTTATTGGTTTACTCTTGCGAAGGTGTGTGGAATCCTTGGTCCGTGTTTCAAGACGGGGTATTTCGATTCTCTTTGGTAGATGCAAAAAAAGAAGCGCCGTGCTTCGTAGAGGTAACATTTTGCTTGACACATGTGCGGGAAGCAGTTTCGGTACCCGTACAAAGAACGATAACATCTTAGTGTATTGAAGACATTACTCTGTTTCAACCAAAAGTCAGTTTCATGGATCCTTCCACTTCAGTGTATTTTCAGAGAAATGTTGTGTGCTCCTGACCATCGCCGAAACTCAAATCTCAGGCTCGGTGACAAATTCTTGTTGTCAAAGGTGATGGAAGTTGTTGCTGAAATAAAGTCTAGGCGAACCATGAAGAACAAAATGCTTACATTGGTGCGATTGAAGGCACGTTTAACCCTCTCCTCAAAGTACTTTGCACTTTTCCCTTATGGTACTTGTTTGCTATCGGAATCGAAAAATTAAAGAGTCTTGCACATTCTTTACTGTGCCGTTCACAATCCTCTCCCAAGGATCATAACTCTGTGATGATGGAACATCTGTCTGTATCTTCACGTGTAGAAAAGGATTTTCACCTTTTGTCATATCCGTTCCAGCGATGTTCACGATCAAATGGACTGATTCCAAATCAATGAAGCGCCTTTTTCTTTACAGAAGCTAAGCATGTGGTCACATTTCTCTTCATTCGCCATTACTTGGAATTTCATCTGCATTTCGTTTTACCACCACTTACTTATATGCTTAAATTCAGTAGGTTTCTGCGCCGATTTTCAGGTCGAGATGAACAATCATACATGTCATGAAAACATTGCGGCTGTGTATTTCGCATTATCTTAATTACGGGAATGCAAACCAATCTCATTCAGCGATTCATACGTTACGTACGTCTTCAGTACACTACGCACAGAAGAAATCACTTTTTTTTTTACAAAATTTGAAGTCTTCGTAGAGGGTGCAATCAAACTGATATGGACGTATCCCGAACAAAGTTCAGGTTGTAGCACACATTCAACAGCCTTGTGGATCCCGATGTTTCGCAGTTCACCACGCTCACCACAGTTCGCTGTATCCTTCATCATTAACCGACCCTAGGCATTCTCCGCATCAACGATTGTGATATGCGACTGTACATTTTTTTCCTCGAAGAATTGTTTGGAGTCAATCTCTTTCTTTAAGTCTTTGACTTAATTGATTTGTTGTTTCAATCGTTTGGTTCTTCTCACTCTCTGCTGTACGAATGATCCTTCCGCAGGTTCACCTACGGAAACCTTGTTACGACTTCTCCTTCCTCTAAGTGATAAGGTTCAC
>JABSRR010000338.1 GCA_013215025.1 Pseudomonadales bacterium | reverse complement strand
ATCAAGCAAGCTAAGGCTGAGGCTGAGGCTGGACGAGTAGCGATTCGTAATATTCGTCGTGATGCCAATTCACAGTTGAAAGATTTAGTGAAAGATAAAGAAATCAGTGAAGATGATGAGAGACGAGCTCAGGATGATGTGCAAAAAATTACTGATAGCGCGATTGCTAAAGTAGAAGCGCAGCTAAAAGTTAAAGAAGCGGATTTGATGGAAATCTAGCGAAATTAGCTTTAGCAGCTCAAGCAGTACAGGAAACTTCGCGTGACATCAATTTTGCCCAAGCATATTGCCATCGTTATGGATGGTAATGGACGTTGGGCTAAACAACGAAAGCTACCAGTCGCCGCAGGTCATAAGGCCGGGGTTGAGGCCGTTCGTTCAGTTTTGGAGCTGGCTAAAGATGCCGGTGTGCATTGTTTAACCTTATATGCCTTTAGCTCCGAGAATTGGCAGCGACCAAAGCTTGAGGTGTCGGCGTTGATGACGCTGTTTTCGAGCTATTTAGATAGCGAAGTAGAGCGTCTGGCTGAACAAGGTGTTGCGCTGCGGTTTATTGGCCGCAGAGATAAATTTGACGCTAAGTTGTTAAATAAAATTCGCTCTGCTGAGCAAAAAACCGCAGCAAATAGTCAGTTTTTTTTGAATTTAGCGGTAGATTACGGCGGCCGAGACGATATTTGTCAGGCAGTGCAAGCTTTAGCGCAGCAAGTCGAGGCTGGGCAGCTGAAAGCCAGTCAGATAGATCAGGCAATGATTGCTGAGCATGTGGCGCTGGCTGATTTACCCGAGCCAGACTTGTTTATTCGCACCAGCGGTGAACACCGCATAAGTAATTTTCTTCTTTGGCAGCTGTCCTATGCTGAGCTGTATTTCAGTGATGCATTATGGCCGGATTTTGATGCGCATGAATTTCAAGCGGCTTTAGCAAGCTATGCCCAACGTGATCGGCGTTTTGGCGCTAGACCTGATACAGATGATAATAATTAAGGGAAACCTGTGTTAAAACAACGCATAATCACGGCGCTAATACTGATGTCGGGCTTATTGTTAGCTTTATTCAGTTTGTCGCCCAGCCAATTCAATTATGTTTTGCTGGTTATTCTCGCCTTAGGTGCTTGGGAGTGGTCTGACTTATCGGCACTGTCACAACAGTGGCAAAGAGTTTTATACAGTCTCTTTGTCGTCTCTCTTACCTATCTGCTGGCCGTTAATTTCCATTTTTTACCAGGCTTAAGCGGCGCGATCATCATACCGATTAGGTTCTTAGATGTGATGGGGTTAGCAGGGCTATTTTGGGCTGTAGCGTTGTTGTGGGTGCTTAATTATCCTGCCAGCAAGGTCATTTGGGGGCATTCATTGTTTCGCGCCATTATTGGCGTATTCGTTATTGTGCCCGCTATTTTAGCGGTAATGTTTATCTTGAGCTTGCCTCAGAGTCAGTGGCTGTTTCTTTATGTACTTGGGATTGTAGTGGTGGCTGATGTTGGTGCCTATTTTACTGGCAGTCGATTTGGTGGCGCAAAACTAGCCGCTGCGGTCAGTCCAGGTAAATCTTGGTCTGGTTTTTGGGGTGGAGTTGTTTGTGCATTGATCTATGCAATGCTGTTGGCATGGTATTTTCCTCAGCCTGAGC
>JABSRR010000337.1 GCA_013215025.1 Pseudomonadales bacterium | reverse complement strand
AACTGTTGCTGATTGGAAAGCTAAGGCAAATAAACAGTTATCGCGGATGAATAAAACGGTTGATGATCTTGTTTGGGAAACTCCTGAAGGCATTAACATCAAACCTGTTTATACCGCGGAAGATTTACAGGGCTTAGAGTACACCAATACTATGCCCGGTATGGCCCCTTTTATTCGTGGCCCACAGACGACGATGTATGCCGGTCGGCCTTGGACTATTCGTCAATATGCAGGTTTCTCGACCGCTGAAGAATCAAATGCATTTTACCGTAAAGCGCTTGCTGCTGGTGGCCAAGGGGTGTCGGTTGCCTTTGACTTAGCCACTCATCGTGGTTATGACTCAGATCATCCACGCGTGTCTGGCGACGTTGGTAAAGCCGGTGTTGCGATTGACTCCGTGGAAGACATGAAGGTGCTGTTTGACGGTATTCCACTTGATAAAGTATCCGTCTCTATGACAATGAACGGGGCGGTATTACCCGTTTTAGCCGGTTATATCGTTGCTGCTGAAGAACAGGGTGTAGGTCAAGACAAGCTTGCCGGCACTATTCAGAATGATATTTTGAAAGAGTTTATGGTGCGTAATACTTATATTTACCCACCAGCACCGTCGATGAAAATTATTGGCGATATCATTGCTTATGCCTCAGAGCATATGCCTAAGTTTAATACGATCTCAATCTCTGGCTATCATATTCAAGAAGCCGGTGCCGATGCTGCACTTGAACTAGCTTATACCTTGGCTGATGGCAAAGAGTATATTAAAACGGCCTTAGCGGCTGGCCTTGATATTGATGCCTTCGCTCCGCGTCTGTCATTCTTCTGGGGCATTTCGATGAATTTCTATATGGAAATTGCGAAAATGCGCGCTGCTCGATTGCTATGGCATAAAATTGTTGCCGAATTTGAGCCTAAGAACGAAAAATCTTTAATGCTGCGAACCCACTCGCAAACCTCAGGCTGGTCCTTGACCGAACAAGATCCATATAACAACGTTGTTCGAACCACGATTGAAGCGATGGCATCGGTATTTGGAGGCACACAATCACTTCACACCAATGCCTTAGATGAAGCCATTGCACTGCCTACTGAATTTTCTGCTCGAATTGCGCGTAATACCCAGCTTATTATCCAAGAAGAGACCGGCATTACCAAGGTAGTAGACCCTTGGGCAGGCTCCTACATGATGGAAAATTTAACGCAAGAGATTGCTGATAAAGCGTGGGCCTTAATCGAAGAAGTTGAAGCCGCAGGTGGCATGGCGAAAGCTATTGAGACCGGTATGCCAAAGATGAAAATCGAAGAGTCTGCGGCGAAAAAGCAAGCACGTATTGACCGTGGTGAGGACGTGATTGTCGGGGTGAATAAATACCAGCTGGCCGAAGAAGACGACGTAGAAATTCTTGAGATCGACAATGAGGCTGTGCGTGAGTCGCAAATTGCCAATTTGGCTAAGATACGTGGTGATCGAGATGAGGCTGCAGTTGAAGACGCGCTTGAAGCGATTTACCAATGCGCACTCGGTAATGGCGGCAACTTACTCGATTTAGCCGTCAAAGCAACCCGTGTTCGCGCGACGGTGGGCGAAATTTCTTATGCCATGGAACGTGAGTTCGGTCGTTACAATGCGCAGGCCCAAACAATTTCAGG
>JABSRR010000336.1 GCA_013215025.1 Pseudomonadales bacterium | reverse complement strand
GCTTGGTTAGAATTAGGTGGGACAATTACTGCAGATCTAAGCTCCATTAAATCAGCTGACATCATCATTGATGGCTTGCTCGGCACGGGTATTCAAAGCGAGGTGCGAGAGCCATTCGCACAATTGATTAAAGCAGCCAACGAAAGCCAAGTGCCAGTTGTCGCTATTGACCTCCCCTCAGGCATTAATGCAGACACAGGTGTAGTACAGGGAGTTGCAATAAAAGCAGCGCTCACCGTCACCTTTGTGGGAATTAAACAAGGTTTAGTAACTGGGCAAGGACGAGCACATGCAGGGGCACTAGAGTTTAATGATTTAGGTATTGAAGATGCCTTTTTAAAACTGACATCACCCGCTGCAGAGCTTATCAACTATCAGACGCAGCCGAAGCTTCCTGAGCGCGATAATAACAGTCACAAAACCAATCATGGAAAATTATTGTGTATTGGTGGTAATGCAGGGACAGCGGGTGCAATTCGTTTGACCGCAGAAGCCGCTCTTCGGACTGGCGCAGGTATGGTGAAGGTTTATACTCACAGCAGTTCTATTTTGCCAGTCAGTATTGGTCGACCAGAATTAATGGTGACTGATACAAACTTAATTAGTGCATTAGAATGGGCAAGTTGTATCACCATCGGCCCTGGGCTTGGACAAGACACTTGGTCAGAAACAACATTTGAAACTGTCATGCAGTATTGTTTCACTAATAATAAACCTCTGGTGATTGATGCTGATGCACTTAACTTAATAGCTCAGCATGCTTCATCATTTCCATTAGCTAATACCGTTATCACACCACATCCCGGTGAGGCTGCAAGGTTACTTAATTGTCGCGCTAGCGATATTGAAGAAAATCGCTTTCATGCAGTAAAGCAGCTCGCGCGTAGCTATACCACTACTTGTGTACTCAAAGGTGCTGGCAGTTTAATTGCTGATAATAACCAAACATGGGTGTGTACCGACGGTAACCCTGCACTTGCGGTTGGCGGCAGTGGCGATGTATTAACAGGTATCATAGCGGCATTGATCGCACAGGGGCTTACTCCTCAGCAAGCAGCTTGTTTAGGTGTAACCTTACATGCAAAAGCCGGTGATATTGCCGCAGAACGTGAAGGCGAAAGAGGCATGTTACCGAGTGACTTGTTTGCGATAGTGAGGGAGTTGGTTAATGGCAGCTTTAAGCTGTAAGTTTTAAGCGATAAGACTTTAAGAACCATCTTATAAATTGTAATACTTTCCAACCTAAGCATAATTGAATAGAGCCTAGAGCCTAGAGCCTAGAGCCTAGAGCCTAGAGCCTTGGATGTTGGGGGGCTTGTGAGCTTAGCTATTAGTTTATTGTTCTATTAAATGGTACAAATGGCCTGTGTATAGTGACTTGAATTCGCATGCTATCTTCAATTCTTACTTCTCGAGCTTCATCAGTTTTTAACGCATTGATTTTTTGTTTTTTTATTTGTCTTTTCTTTTTTGGTTTTAAATTTAAATCTTCACGGTAACGCTGGTAAAGTTTTTGTAAGTTATTGCTGGTTGTAAATTGACTTTTTTGGGATTGTCTACAAATATTAATCCGCAGTTTCAGAAAAGCTCGTTTCGTCATGTCTCGGGAATGTTTTATACACCTTATAAAATTGCCTCATACTGCTTCATTA
>JABSRR010000335.1 GCA_013215025.1 Pseudomonadales bacterium | reverse complement strand
GCTTGGTTACCTGGCGATAAAAGGTCGGTAGAGATGTCACCCACGCCAGCCACATAGGTAACAACTTTAACTTCTTCAGCAACTTCTGGAAGCTGTGTGAAGAACTCAGCTTTGGCGTAGCTTTCTAAAATGTCTTTAACGATAGCATTACCCGCTTTGTAAGCAGCTTCTAAGCGATCAGTATCGGCTTCGTATAAGAATACTTGCGTTTTCAAAACCTCAGCAGCAGGCTTTGCAACCTCTGCATTATCGCTTAAAGCAAGGTCTAGCAATACTTCTACCGATGGGCCGCCTTTCATATGCGAAAGTAATTCAAAGGCAAACGCCGTGCTGATTTCAGCAACGGTTTCTTCAGCAAGGATGATTTGCTTGAGAAACTTCGCTTTAACGCCAGCAGCACTGGTTGTGCCTGGCAGGGTGTTGTAGATAAAGAATTTCAGCGAGTCTTCACGCGCTGCGTTCGACGTATCTTTAATTTGTTCGATGATTTCTGCTAAAAGCTCCGCGCTGTCGATAGGCTTAGGGTGAAGACCAAGCTCTTTTTCGCGCGTCTCAATTTCTTGTAAATACTCTGCATACAAAGTCATTGCTGTTACATAACCTCTTTAGTTTGTGCCAATGCACCGGTCCTTCAGGAAAAAAACGGCCATATTCTACACGATTTTGTGCATTGCTTCAGCATATACTTGATTTCAAGCTTTAATGCAAATGCTTATCATTTTCTTATGTAAAAACCTAAAACGCAGACTGTGGCGGTTATAGTGGAAAGCCTAGGCAGATCGCTGTGACTGAACAGGTCACTGATCAATCAGGGTTGATCATTAGGCTCAGGCGATAGCTTTGCTGCTTTTGCTGCCTAGCCAAGGCGCGGGCTTGAAGCACTCGGATATTGTAATGCGCTGATTGCGGCGCGATAAAATCCTCACCGCTTACCAGGCTTTTTTCTATCGGTGCTGTCAATACAATATCGAGGCTTGCATTATTGCAGCTCAGTCGCAGTGTATCGCCCTGATGCAAATAAACGGCATAATCGTGAAATGCATAGCCCGTGATCTCTGCTTGATAAACGATTGGCTTATTTTCTGGGCTGCTCATGCTGCAGCTGCTTAAAACTAAGCTGCAAAGCAAAATGATAGAAAGTTTATAAGCCATTGGCATACTATTCGAATATCTACCGGGCGATAGGCCGCAAGCAAAGCCAAAGCCTTTAGAAAAGCCTCTGAATACAGACAGAGGCTCTTGGCTCTTGATTATTTGTTCTTGGCTTTAGGCTTTAGCTGAAGCCGATCAACTCAACTAAATTTAACTCACTGGGCTTAGCTTTGCTGCACATGCACATCCATTTGTGGAAACGGAATTGAAATGCCGGCTTGATCAAATTCAAGTTTGACGGTCTCGGTAATATCAAACAGCACGGTCCAATAGTCGGCGGTGTTACACCAAGGGCGACAGACAAAATTAACGCTGCTGTCGGCAAGCTCTGATACAGCGATGACGGGTTCTGGGTCGGCCAGCACTAGCTCATGCGAAGTGACAATTTTTTCCAGCAGTTCTTTAGCTTGTTTGATGTCGGCATCGTAGCCAATGCCAAATACCATATCCACACGGCGGGTTTCCTTGGCGGAGTAATTGATGATATTGCCGCCGTAGACATTACCATT
>JABSRR010000334.1 GCA_013215025.1 Pseudomonadales bacterium | reverse complement strand
TGGTCAAGATGGATGCTTTCGGGCAACAGTTCAAGCTTGCCAAGCACAATTGCACTAAACGCCATCATTAGCGCAGCGATGGTCTCGGCAATGGTAGGCTGCAGTGCAAAAAAACGCTGATTGATAAAGGCCACTATGATCGAAATCGCGCCGATATAGCAAAATAAAAAATAGTGGTCATGCATGCCAATGTCCTTACGGTATGCGATTAGCAGAGTCGTGCTTGCTACCTTAGCAAGAAATCGTTAAAAAATCCTATTAGATGCGCTGCTGCTGTATATTTACCTTGAGTTGTCAGGTGGCTTAGCTACAATGCCGCTTTATTAAGTTGGAAATGCTTTGGGGATTTATCATGAGCAACTTACCAAATGAATTAAAATACGCTAGCAGCCATGAGTGGGCGCGTGTTGAAGGTGATATTGTGGTTGTGGGCATCACAGACCATGCGCAAGATGCCTTGGGTGACGTTGTCTACGTCGAGCTGCCAGAGATCGGTGACACTATCAATGCCGGTGACGAAGCAGGTGTAGTTGAGTCGGTCAAAGCCGCCTCAGATATTTACGCGCCCGTGACTGGCGAAGTGGTGGCGATTAACGAAGATCTCGAAGACGCCCCCGAAACGATTAATGGCGACCCTTATAACGATGGTTGGTTTTTTAAATTGAAATTGTCTGATCTTGCTGAGTTAGACGATCTGCTAGATGCGGATGGTTATAGCGCATCTTTAGCTGACGAGTAAATAAACCGATGATAGTTAGCCCGCCGCTGTAAAGCCGCGGGCTTTCTTTTTTTAGACGGTTTAATAAATTGATGATTTGGCAGAAGGTTCAGTAATGCAAAGTATTACCCTTACTCAGCGTGCAGAAAAACGGCTAAAAAACGGCCATTTATGGATTTATTCAAATGAGCTAGATGCCGCAAAAAGCAGTTTGAAACAGCTTGCCGAGGGCGAGCAAGTCGCGGTTTGCAATAGTGCGGGTAAGGTTTTTGCACATGCCTTAGTTAATCCAAATGGGCTGATTTGTGGCCGTATCGTTGCACGCAAAACACCATTTGGTAAGAAGCAGCTGCGCGGCAGACTCGTCAGCGCTTTAGCATTGCGCGAAAAAGCTTTTAGCCAGCCCTGCTATCGCCTGGTGTATGCCGAGGGCGACTATCTTCCAGGGTTGATCATCGATCGTTACAACGATATTTGTGTGGTGCAAATTAATAGCTTGGGCATGGCTGTTTATACAGAAGAAATCGCCAATATCTTGATGCATATTATGCCTCTTCGCGGCGTGTTATTTCGAAATGATGGCGCCAGCCGTAAACAAGAGGGTTTTGCTGCGCTTGAAAACCAAGTCTTTGGTGACGTGCCGGATAGGGTTGAAATTTCAGAAAATGGTACTCGCTTCTTAGTGCCTGTGATGGAAGGCCAGAAAACCGGCTGGTTCTACGATCATCGTGAGAATCGCGCCAAGATTGCCTCGCTTTCTGCAGGTAAACGAGTGTTAGATGTATTCAGCTATGCTGGTGCGTGGGGTCTGCAATGTTTAAACGCCGGGGCGGAGAGTTTAACCGCGGTTGATATTTCAAGCTTTGCTTTAGATTGCTTAGAGGCTAATGCTGATTTGAATGGTTATGCTGATACCGTTCGTTGTTTTGAGGGAAAGGCTTTTGAGGCAATGGAGGC
>JABSRR010000333.1 GCA_013215025.1 Pseudomonadales bacterium | reverse complement strand
ATAACGCCCGCAACACGGGCTGACAATTGATTGTGGCTTTTGCATTAAAATGCCGCAGGCATGCAAAAGACGCGAGCAGTTGGCAGTCCTGTTGTGCTTGCGCTTGTTAAATTTATTTTTGAACACAGAATGGTTCCAGATGATAAATAGCTAGAGAAACAAGGTTGAGAATTAATGTTACACCAAATAACATTCGCCATTTTAGCCCTTTCTCTGAATAGTATTTTTTAGAAAAGGTTACTTTTATTGCCTCTCTAATGCTTGTCTTTTTTGCCTCTGCAATTGCTGTAAATGATTCATTATAAGCGAAACCTTTAAATTGTAGGTTTATGCTTAATATGATTAGAAGCATAGATCCATAATATATGTAGCTCAAAACATCGCTATAAATGTTATTACAGACTTCCAATTTTTCTTCCTTAAAATTTAACGCCGCCAACACGGGCTTTTAATGTAGCGCACCATTTTGCATAAAATGGCGCAGCCATGCAAAATTGTGTGCGGAGTTAAAAGTCCTGTTGTGCTTGGCCTTGTTAAGTGTGTACATTTTTATACTTTACTACCCAGATTGAAAATATAAAACCGACTGTAAAAACAATAATGAAAGCTAAGGGTAGGATGAACAAATCATTAGATGCACTAAGCCACCTAGGAATTTGAATAGGAAGTAATAATACTCCAATTATCACTGAAATCATTGGAGTACTAAATATTGCAAATAAAGTTTTATACTTTGATGAATTGAATAAGCCTTTATTTTTGAAATGGCAGACTTGTATGATTGTGCATATCAATATAGGTGGCAAATACCAAACTATAAAAAGTATGATTAACTCACTTGGTAATATGTAATTTTCTTCCATACACTTAACGCCTCAAACATGGGCTGACAAAATTGGCACATAATTGCGGTAGCAATTTAAGTGACATTTTTGACAGTCCAGCATAGCGGCATGCTTTGACTTGTTAAATTTTGATGCTCTGATCACGATTTAGAATCCAGCACCGATTATTATTTGTGAACCCTATTTTGCCATAATAGTCATTTGCAGCAGGCGCGGAAATTAGGATAAGTTTGCATTTAATGCCTAAATGGCTTTGGACATTAACTTGTAATGCTTTGCCTATACCCATTTTTTGATAGGCTTGGTCAACCGCTAAATCTGATAAGTAACAGCAGTAATGAAAATCTGTGACACAACGTGCTATCCCAATTAATTTTTCTTGAGACCAAGCTGTTATGCATAGGTTGCTATTGTTCAACATACCTTGAAGGCAATCGTGATCATTTATTGGTCTTCTTTCGGCAAGTCCTGACCTATGCAACAATTCAGTAAATTCACTGACAGATATAGCTTTGTTTAACTTATATTGAATTTCTTCCATGACATTCCAAAGAATTTAACGCCTTTAGCACGGGCTTGCGGTGCGAAGCAACGCGAGTCCGAGGCAGCTTGCTGCCGATACGTGCCTGAACTTGTTAGGCGTTTTACTTAATAAAAACAACATCTTATGTTAAAATTAGCTGTACGATTAGAGCTGAGCATTTTTTTATATAAAGTGGATGTAATACCAATTCCAATAAGTTTCTTCCCACTCAGCGAGAATTAAAAGGCTTAGAGGCAAGGCATTGATTGTAGAGAATGGTTATTCTCGATAATAGCTCCTGCATTATCCT
>JABSRR010000332.1 GCA_013215025.1 Pseudomonadales bacterium | reverse complement strand
ACTTGATATTTCAGTTAAATTTGCTAAAGGTTCAACCGGAATACGGTCAAATACTTCGTTGCGGTATGCAACAATTACTGCTTCAGCATTTGCAAAGCTGTTTGGTGTATAGCTGGCGCTTACTTTGCCTGTTAGGTCAAATTTGTTATTGGCACAGGTTTCCTGCGCAATTTGATAGGCTAGTTCAGAGATGCCATTCGCATCGAATAAAAAGCTCATCACCCCATTGTGGGTACAGTTTTGATTTCTTTGCTGCAGAGCAAATGGAAACGATACACGGCTCATACCTTGATCACCTGACTCATCCCATACACGTCCAGGGCCAACAATATACTCCCAGCGATTGTTGCTGTCATTGCTGCGGGTTACAGTTCGCTGCAGAGGAATAAAGTAGCTATCTTGTTGGACAAAATCAAAGCTGAAATCAGGTAGGTCGTCGGAATTGCCGGTAGGCGGGTCATTTACATCGACGGTGGATATCGATCCGCTATGTGCAGCAAAACTTAAGGTGCCACTAAAATTATGAGAGGGTGCTTTTGCCTCGGCGGGAATGGCAAAAGCGCTATAATTCACTAAGCCAATATTGCCTGAGTTACTCAGCTGCGCAAAACTTAAGTTTGCTCTTGGGCTTGCTAAAATACCGTCGCCACTAAGACAGGCTAAATAGTCGGTTCTGACAAGCTCATCGCTACAGTTATATTCACTAGGGTCAAGATTTCGGTCTAGCTCATCTAAAACAGGTTCAGCTGGGCCAGTAATAGGTTCCTCTATAGTTTCACCAGTTTCAGGAGGAATGAAATCATTAGCGCTAGTCTTGGTAGGGGCATCAGATGTGCCACAAGCGCTTATGAGCAGCGCTGATAGGATGAGAATGATGTATTGCATGACAATTACCTCTAAATTTCAATGCAAAAAATATATCTCCGCATATCAGGATGCTATAGAGCCAGTTTTTGCGTTTTATCTGGTTAAAAATGCAAAAACCTTGAAACTGGACTGAATTAAAGCAATTAATTGGTACTACGAAGCATCTCTGGCTCGAATTACCTTAATTAAAAGCTTTAAAAGGTGACAGCATGCAACAGCGTAAGTTCAAGAAAAAATACATTATCACAGCCATATCCACAGCTATGCTTAGCCAGTTAGCGGCTGCTCAAACTGATAGCCAGGCTGCAACTGATGAAGAGGCGCAGGGGCCAGTATTCGAAGAAGTTGTCGTCACTGCGACGCGGCGTGAGCAAACCGTGCAGGAAATTCCTTTCAATATTTCGGCCGTGAGTGGTGATGATATTGATGAGGCAGGCTATGTGAGCGCGGCTGAGTTATTTCGTGGCGTGCCAGGCGTATCTTTGGCCGATGGCGGTGCACGCAACGCCGACACCAATAACACTATTACCATCCGCGGAATAAATCTTGATCCAAATGCCACGGATCGCTTGTTTTTGACTGACCCAACGGTGTCAACCTATATCAATAACACCCCAACCTACTCGAACTTTATTTTAAAAGATATTGCCCGTGTTGAAGTACTGCGAGGCCCGCAGTCAACTTTATATGGCTCTGGATCTTTGGGCGGCACGGTGCGGTACATTTTAAATGAGCCAGAAACGGATTTTTTCTACGGCTCGGTAACGGCTAATCTAAGTCAAACCGATGGCTCGGATGGGTTGAATAAGGCGT
>JABSRR010000331.1 GCA_013215025.1 Pseudomonadales bacterium | reverse complement strand
GGCGGCGGCGCGTACTCGCTGTGCGCGGCGACGATGGACAGCGTGCACCTGAGCCTGTTCCACCTCGAGCAGCTCGGGCTGCGCTGCGCCGCACAGAGTGACGACATCGAGAGCGACGAGGCATTGGGCAGCGACGGCGGCATCGAGCGCGACGTGGAAATGAGGCGAATGGCGCTTGAGATTGTGCGCGCGCGCTCAGAGCACGCCTTCGAGCGCATCGACACTCAAAACAGCGCCAAATTCAACATCGCGGCGCAGGCAGAGCACGGCGACGACGACGGCGCCGAAGCCACGAAAAGCGAGCGGATGCGCGAGCACATTGCGGAGCGCGTCGCCGATGCGGCGGCCAAAGGCGATTTCTATGAATTCATCGCCGCGGAAGAGTTTGAGTCCGACGCGGTGCTGTTCGATGTCGCAGACGCCGCCCAATCGAACCTGCGCCGCTTCGGAAGCGAGCTCGGCGACGCGCTCAACGACTTCCTGCGCACGCACCGCGTCGCCGGCGCGCAGCTCAGCACCGGTTTCCTGTTTTGGTATTGGCCGTGGTACGCGCGACGCAGCGACGCGGAGGTGAAACGAGGTCGGTCGTATCAGAACATGGACTTTGGCGGTTATACCGTCGCCGAGCTCTGTGTCTCTCCGCGCTTCGATTCGTTGAAATCCGAGATTTTGAGCTCGGGCTTTGTCGGAGCGAAAGAGTTCGAGGAACAGGTCATCGACAAAGGGAACGCGTACCTTCGGACGGCCATTTGCAGGAAAATGAAGACAAGTACAATGACTTTCTGCACTACGACATTCCCTACGGTTCCCCGCTGCGCGCGCATCATTTGTTTGCCGTTGTGCTTTACACGGACTTCAGCGATCTGTGCTTTGCGTTCGGGCGTTCGTTTCGCAAAATTAAATGGAACGAAAGCTTCGCCGCCGTCAAAGAAAGGAACGCGAAATTCTATTTTCTGTCGCGCTATCTCCGCGAGGCCGTGCAGTACTACGGCAGTGACGGGGTTGAGGAAAAGGGTCCGTTTTTCACGGGAATGAAGTGCGTAATGAATATGCCGTCGTTTGCTTTGGCGCTCAACGGACCGACGTCGACCTCGAAGCAGAAGGCGGTGGCCACGCGCTTCGCCGGCGACGGAGGAATGGTCATTGTGCTCGATAACCAAAGGGGAAACAGTGACTATGAGCGCTTTTGGGACTGTTCGTGGCTCAGCGCCTTCACCGAGGAGGACGAGCGCCTGTGGTTCGGGTCAATTTACAAAGTGGAGGTCGCATCTGTGATTATCATCGCATCGGCGCTGAATTACAGGCGTTCGATGGACGCGTTTTGGAAGTTCGATGCGATATTATCCGGACAGCGGAACATGAACGAAATCGAAGTGAGCACGCGCGACGTCGATATCGTGCGCGCTGCGATGGCCTCCGCGTTGGGCGAACCCTTTGCGGCGAACCCGAACTGCGACGCGTATGCGTTGGACAACTTCTTCGCATTCACGCGCCACAAAACACACGTCGTGCTCGATTTGTATCAGCTGAACCAGATGAAGGACCGCCGACTGACGGACTTTGTGATGCACAACATCAAGAAACAGGAAGCCCACGACATTACCTACGACGACACCAACATTTTGAAGCCGCTCATCTTCCGACTGTTTCCCAATCTGCAGCAGATCACCATCGAGACATCCTCGGGCGATATCTTTGCA
>JABSRR010000330.1 GCA_013215025.1 Pseudomonadales bacterium | reverse complement strand
TATCAGCAGCTTGCCTGCGATGCAGATTTTTTACGCAGCTGTTTGACTGAACTTAAGCCAATACAGACGCAGATTCGAGAGCTACGTCAGCAGCGCCAAGCACTGAAAAATCAAAACGAGGTGGCATATCAGGCAGCTAAAATGCACGAGCTTGCTCAAGAGCAGCGCATGCAGGCAGTGCTTTATCAACGCAGTCTAGCATTAGCTAGCCATTCATCAGCATTATCACTCATTGATTACTGGCAGATGTATTTTATACATTGTAAGCTGGACGCATTACCAGATCAGTTTGAGCTTCAGTGTGTGGCGAGTTGTTTCACCCAAGCTATGCAGCAAATCAATACCTCCAGCTAATGGTAAACTTCAGTCGCCGTCAAAGCTGAGGATGTGGATAGTATAAGGGCATGACTCGAGAAAGTTATTATGGAAGATAAGCAAGCGGACAGGTTGATAAAAACACATCGAGCCGCCTCTAGAAAAAGATCGTTGTTGCGATTGAGTGCGCGATACAGCTTAAAAATGATTTTACTCGGTTTGCCCTTGCTGCTGTCGCTAGGCCTCATGTTAATGCTTGCAACAGGCAGTATGTCGAATATTTCATCGTGGCAAACGCAGTTTGATCAATGGCTCAGTGGCGGTCAGAGCGCAATTTCGGCAATACCGAAAAAGACACTTAAGCCAAACTCGAAACAAACCGTATATCGTTGGCAGGATGATAGAGGCCATTGGCATTTTGCTGAGCAGCCGCCCTCTCAAGCTGGTATAGATTATGAGGCTCTCATAGTCAGTGATCAAGTGACTACTATTCAAATGCCCAAGCCTAAATCTATGCCAAGGCAAGCAGATAGTAGTGCCAGTGATTTAGCCACAGGATTTAGAGGTATCATTCGTGATTCAAGCCGCGCTTCAAGCGAGGACGCCTCAGATGAGTCATTGGCCTCAAGTCCTGAAGCCCTGCTTAAAAAAGCGCAACAATTGCGTGAAACGCTCAATCAGCGTGATGACATGCTTAATAGCTTATAAACGGTGCACATTTTTTACTGACAGCGCTTTATTCAAGGCTATTTGCTGTTACACTTTGGCAGCTTTAAAAATATAAAACATGGAGAAATCATGAAAAAATCAGTATTAGGCTTGGCCGTTATTTCAGCATGTATGTTAACTGCGTGTAACGAGTCTGAAACCGCAGCCCCTGTTGAGGCAAAACTAGACTCAACGATCCAAAAAGTAAGCTATGGTATTGGGCATAATTTAGCCGCCAGCTTTACGCAGCAGGGTGTTGAGATTGACATGCCGGCCTTTGAGAAAGGCATGGCGGATGGTCTTGCGGGTCTTGATCCGGTGATTGATCAAGAAGCGTTGATGCAGGCTATGCAAGATTTCCAGAAAGAGCAAATGGATAAGCAAATGGCTGAGCGCAGTGCGCTGGAAGAGACGAACAAGCTTGAGGGAGAAGCCTTCTTGGCTGAGAATGCTAAAAAGGATGGCGTGATTGTCACTGAGTCGGGCTTACAGTACACCGTTATCACGGCTTCAGGCTCCGGTAAAAAACCAAGCCCAGAGGACACCGTGGTTGTCCATTATCGCGGTACTTTATTGAATGGTGAAGAATTCGATAGCTCCTATGCTCGTAATCAACCGGCGACTTTTGGTGTAACGCAAGTGATTCCAGGCTGGACCGAAATGCTCACTTTGATGGACGAGGGCGATAAAGTAAACGT
>JABSRR010000329.1 GCA_013215025.1 Pseudomonadales bacterium | reverse complement strand
GGAGTAGTTTTCAACTAGCAAACAGCGCACCTCCGCTAAGCGTCACTGGTAGCGCTATTGCCCCTTCCGCAAGGATGATGACTATTAGCAATTCTAAAACAGAACTCCGAATAAAGCTCTTACAGGACATCTTTGGTGCTGAACGGGTCTTAACTTGAATAGGCTGGAACCTTATTATTTAAAACTCTTTAGGCATAATTTTGTAAACCTCTATCTAGGGTTGGACCCTAACTATTATTAGACTCCAATTCTATAGGAATGCACACGGACTCTATACTAGACTTATAAACCATTTGCGATTTTCATCGCTCAAAAATTGACAAAGTCACATTGAATGCTCTCAGAACACGGCAATCTTTAGTAAAAGGCGAAAGATTGGTGCGTCATGAAATGAGAGCTGTGCTGTTGAGAAAACCGTGGTCGAAGAATGAGTTTAAAGTTGGTGTTATGTAAAACAGTATTGGGAGATTTACGTGTCATTTGTATATATATGAGAAGTTCATCTTTGTTGTGGAAAGTTCATTGGAAATCATTACCCAGAAGGGTTCGCCACACTCCGCGAGAGTGCAATGCAGAGGCGACAAGTGAGCAGGTCATGAGCAAGCCCAGTGAACACTGCCCCCCGAGAAAAATTGATGTGACATGAAAAGCTTCCAGTCGGAAGCATATCAGTTGTCACACTGATAAGAACAGATACTACACTTGATCATAGCCAAAAGGCCGAGAAGGTATGAAAGGTTTCCAATGCACTCCCCTCGTGCTCTGCACATCATAAGTCGCATAAGCATTTTCCATACGTACTTTCAATCGCAACCCATGACAGAAAATATTATTGGCTAATTGCAATAGATGTTATAAGATTAGTTAACCAATGAAATTCATTTCAGTCATTTATAAGCAAACTTTTTCAGGGAAAGTAATTCTGATCAACATCAGAGAAAATCTATCAATCGATAACAAATATTCCACCATGGAGAAGATTTCCTACGAAGATATGGTCCGCAAGGCTTGCGAGAGCGTTTCTGGAAAGTTTATTTCCCGTGCGCAGATTAAGTCCTTTCTTACGGCTACCTTCGGATGGGTCGAATCCCCGCTGACGAAGAATACTCTCAAGAAGACGTTGGCCAAATTCGAGCGTAAGGGTGATTCATTTCGCGTCTCAAAAGACATGAAGGCCAAAGCAGCTGCCGCGGGTAAAACCGTTCTCAAAAAACAGAAGTTAGCCGAAAAGAAGAAGGCTGTTGCCGAGAAAAAGAAGGCACTCAAGGAGAAGATGGCAGCCAAAAAGCTCGCGGCGAAGCAAAAGCTTGCCGTCAAAAAGGAAGCCATCAAGGCCAAGAAGGAAGCTGCTAAAGCCAAGGCCGCTGCAAAGAAGGAAGCCGCCAAAGCCAAGAAGGCCGCCAAGAAAGCTAAGAAACCCACCAAGAAGGTGGCGGCCAAAAAGACCGCGAAGAAAGCTCCAAAGAAGACGGCTGCCAAGAAGCCCGTCAAGAAGACTACTTCCAAGAAGAAGTAAGCCAAAACAAATCTTGGCTAAGTAATCCACCTGGTGTCGTTCGACACCACCATATATAAAACGCATATTGACCCGAAGGTCACTAAAAATTGCCTCGACAGCCGAGTGGGTCTGCCGAGAACGGGAATTGGAGTAGTTTTCAACTAGCAAACAGCGCACCTCCGCTAAGCGTCACTGGTAGCGCTATTGCCCCTTCCGCAAGGATG
>JABSRR010000328.1 GCA_013215025.1 Pseudomonadales bacterium | reverse complement strand
GCCTTATCGGGACACTTATTCACTTTGAGCCGTTCGGGCTTGGTCGTCTTCAGTGGCGAGTACTTGGACCTTTTGTTCTAACGAGGACAGTGATTCTTGTGCTGCTTTTATCTTGCTGAGGGCGGATGCGTACTCTGCGAATGCCTCCTCTACGTTGAGCTGATCCATCTCTAGCTTTTCGATCGATACAAGGATTTCGTCTAGAGTCGATTGAATGGTCTTTGTCGCTTCCTTTTTAGTCATCAAGAAACCTTTTCTTTATGCTCGTTGCCATTAGCCTATGGAGAATATTAGTACCTGCCTAAGTGATTCTGCGAAATTGGCGCCTAACCACTGCTCGCAGCCAAACTAATATCCAGGGAATAGTCACTCCGCGCATCCCTCTGGCCTTTCTCGCCAACATGGTTTCCCAGATCCCTATGTGAGAATAATCATATGAGATGCCTGCATCGCCTTTGAGAATGATATTCATGGAGTTTGAGTAGTGGATTTTGTCTGCCCCGTTCAATAGCACTCTAATAATCAAGTCATAATCCCCAGCTACGCTGAGCTCAGAATTGAATGTGCCTATGTTGTTGAACAAGCTGCGCTTATGGAATGTGCCAGAGTGGGGCATATCGAAAGGCATGCCATGTTTTAGTTGCCAGAGAACTTTGTGAGGAGCTTTACCCCACGTGCCTACAGTCTCATGTCTATTGTTTACAACAGTCACAGGGCCATATATCAGCCATGCCGCGGTGTGCTCAGGATTGGATAGTATCTTGCTTGCGTCTTCCAGAGCTCGCGGCTGAGTGAAGTAGTCGTCCGCGCCCAAGAATAATACCCAGCGGCCCGATGCATGCGCGAGCGCTTTATTCCAAGCGTCGTAAATCCCCTTGTCCGACTCGCTTTGAATCCACGATAAGTTTTCTATCATAGACGCGGCCAAGTTCACTGTACCGTCTGAGCTGTCGCCATCGGCGATCAATACTTCGAAGTCTCGGAAGACTTGATCGTTCAGTGAGTTTGCTAGAGTAGATACATCAGACGCACAGTTATACGTGGCAACAACGATTGAAATAAGTGGTGCCGTGGTCATCGTACTCTACTGAATTCGCTTGTTTGATTCACTGTGCGGTCGATATGTTGAGCAAGTGTTTCGAGTACCAGTTTTTCGTCAAGTGCTTTGACGAGCTCCCATTGCCTAGCTGCAGTGCTGGCCGCTAGTTGCTGGTCTTCAATTACTTGAAGGAGACGGTCGGCAAGAGCAGTTGCGCTATAGGGTTCAAACTTTATCTGTCCGAGATCAACGCAGTACCTGCTACTAACACACGGCACACCCAGGCAAGCAGCTTCAGCGACTGTCAGCCCAAAGGTCTCGAAAAGTGTAGGGAGGACGATGATTCGCTGATTTACCATTAACTGAAGTGCTTTATCGCGGGGCATTTGCCCCGTGAGGCTAACGGAATCCCCCAAATCCAATTTCGATATCGTTTCTTCGACGGAAGTACGCACCGGCCCATCGCCAACAATCAATAGTGTCAAGTTTGGGTGCTTCCGCTTAAGAGAGTGGAACGCTTGCAGTAAAGTGAGGACGCCTTTTAGAGCATCGAGCCGACCGACATACGCTATAGAACTTTTATCACCTAATCCTACCTGGCTGCTGGATATGCGTTCAATATCGATTGGGTTTCCCAATAGCAGCACCTTTTTCTGCCATGATGCTCTTTCAACGAGATCTGATCTTGGCGAT
>JABSRR010000327.1 GCA_013215025.1 Pseudomonadales bacterium | reverse complement strand
GTTCAGTCAGAAATGTTCAAAAGAAAATAAACAACTTAGCGTGTGTGTCAGGGAGCGCAGTCTTAGGGCTGCGCTCTTTTTTGGTTTTTACCTGGGAGCCATTGTAAGACTAATGCCAGAATTAAGTGTTTTTAGCTCGAAGAGCTATTGTTTTAAATAGCCTCGGTCTTCAGGCCGTGGGTTTGGTAGATAATACAAGGGCGTGCCGACAGGTATGCAGTTTACTCCGTACCTATCGGCACGGATATTTTTTGGGGGCTTACCGCCAGCTAAAGCTAGTGTCATGTCCCATAAAATAGTTATTTAATTTTCGTCAGTTAATTTAATACATAAACGTCTAATTTTTTCTAGAATTTCTTCAGCAGTGGCAGTCCATGTAAAAGGTTTTGGATCTTGATTGTGCTTTTGAACAAACTCATCGATTTTCTCAACGAGTTGTTTTGTAGACTTAAAATTTCCTCTCCTAATAGTCTTATCGGTAATTAGACCAAACCAGCGCTCAACTTGATTAAGCCATGATGAATACGTTGGAGTAAAGTGAAACTCAAATCGGGGATGCCTTATCAACCATGCTTTCACCTTTTCATGTTTATGAGTGGAGTAATTATCAAGAATAACATGAACATTTAATTCTTTGGGAACATTTTTATTGATCTGATTTAGAAACTGAATAAACTCTTGATGCCTGTGACGTTTTTTACAGGATGCTTCAACTTTACCTGTAGCTATATCTAAAGCAGCAAATAGCGTTGTCGTTCCATGTCTGAAGTAATTATCTGTCGCGCCTTCTGCATACCCAAAGCCCATGGGAAGTATAGGCTGTGTTCTTTCTAAAGCCTGACATTGGGACTTTTCATCAACAGCCAAGACAATCGCATTTTCTGGAGGATTTAAGTATAAACCAACTACATCTTTTACTTTATCTACAAAAAATGGATCCGTCGAAAGTTTGAAGCCTTTGCGTTTATGAGGCTTGACAGAAAAAGTTTTCCAAATGCGATTAACAGTTGATTTTGAAATACCTGTCTCGTTTGCCATACTTCGGCAACTCCAGTGAGTTTCACCTTCAGGTTTAGACTCCAGAGTTTTCTTTAATAATTCGGCAACCTTTTCGTCGTCGTGTGTTCGTGGACGGCCTGACCTATATTCGTCATGTAAACCATTCATACCATCGGCAATAAAACGGTTGCGCCATTTGCCAACAGTAGTTATAGAAACATCAAGTTTAGAGGCAATTGATGAATTACTCATGCCATCTGCTGATAATAAGATAATTTTAGCTCGCCTTACAAGTGAATGTGATAGACTTAAAGAGTTTGCCCATGCTTCAACTTCTTGACGGGTTTCATGTGAAAGTTCTAGAGGTTTCAGAGGTCTTGGCATATTTAAATCCTAAGTTTTACTAAAAGGTACACCAAAATAACTATATGAAAATTTAGGATAGTTATTATTTTAGAAATTTATGGGACATGACACTAGCTCCAAATGAAGTTGGTATGTACTGACCTTCTGGAGAGATTTTTCCAAGCCAGCCACGCCAAGGAGCCTGCTTTTTGACATCTGACCCAATGCCAATATTTGTAGCTATCCAAAAGTTTCCTTTGTGGTCGACTTTAGGCCCAAAACTGTACTCGTGATAATTCCCAGTTGTCTTCCAACCACTTGATACAGTTATGTATTCATCTGCTTCATCATCGCTGTCTATATCGCGTATTTTAGTAAGCTCGGTTCTCTGAATGGTAAAGT
>JABSRR010000326.1 GCA_013215025.1 Pseudomonadales bacterium | reverse complement strand
TCAAAGAATTATTAGATGAACACTTTTCAGATTTGAAAGAGTATCATTCTATCGCGTTGATTCTGTTTTTACTTTTGAGTGCCGTTTTACAGTTAATTCAGTCCATATTCGTTAAAAAGCAACTAGAAAGATTTAAGAACCTTCTTAATTCTACTTTACCAAGATAAAATTTCTTAAAAAAGGCTTACAAATATGTCTTCAAGTGTTTGTTTTTCAGTAAGTTACAGGTGTAAGTATTCTTAATCATGTACCGATTGATATTCATTAAATTTGAAAAATCAATCGGATAAAAAAACATGCCCAAAATCTGTAACCTACTCTAAATCAGGCGATTCCTTTGAGGGCTTTGTGTATTCTTTTCAGTCTTTTTTTCAAAGAGCTCGACATAACCGAACCGCTATAGCCTCGCAATACATACAGGGATTAATGAAATTGGCAAAAGGCCATGCCAATATGGAGCGAATGGAAGAAGAGATCCCGGATAGCGAATACAGGGCTCATCAGCATTTTATCACAAACTCGGAATGGGACTATGAAGGAGTCATTGCCAAAGTGGCCACTGATACTTCACATCTCATGAAAGTCAATAAGGAGAAGAGCGGTCAACCTACGGGTCTGATTATCGATGAATCAGCTCATCTTAAAAAGGGAGATAAATCAATAGGGGTTTGCCCTCAATATGCCGGTGTAGTGGGTAAAGTTGAAAACTGTCAGGTAGGTGTATATGCTTCATTGATTAATGATAATAGAACTACTCTCATTGATGAATCCTTGTTTTTACCTGCGAAGTGGGCTAAAAATCGGCTAAGATGTCAAAAGGCAGGGGTTCTGGAAGAACACATCCAATTCAAGACCAAGCCACAATTAGCATTAGAAATGATTGATCGTGCACTTGATTTGGAAGTAGCATTCGATTGGGTAGGAGGAGATGGGCTTTACGGACATAACAGTGAATTGCGTAACGGCCTACAATCAAGAGGCTTGTTTTATGTCTTAGATGTTCACAAGGATGAAAAGGTATTTACTGAGCGCCCTGTATTGGAGGTGCCAAATAAGAGCCATAAAAGAGGTAGACCTACTAAAAAGGCAAAACCAAACATAGACCCTATACGAGTTGATCAATACATCAAAGACATTAAGGACGAAGAATGGTGTATTGAAAACAAGATTAGAAAGACACATAAAGGGTGGAAGAAACTAAAAGTACATACCTGTAAAATATGGTTACTGCAAAATGAACAGCTTCAAGAGCTTACGCTGCTGATCACGCAAACCATGGATGGAAAGAAAGAAACCAAGTACAGCTTTAGTAATGGAGGCATTGATCAATATGCGGCAAAAGAATATGCTTACTTCCAATGTCAGAGATATTGGGTGGAGAGAGCATTTGACGATGCGAAAAACGAACTAGGAATGTCGGATTATCAAGTTAGAAAATGGAATGGCTGGCATCACCATCATGCACTGGTATTGATGGCAAGTCTGTATCTACTCATCCAAAAAATAGACCTTCAAGAGGATGCTCCACTCATCAGTGTCAGGGATGCAAGAATCTTAATGATCGTAAGACTATTTGGTACCGATAAGGATATGCAGAAACGACTAAAACAAATGGAAAAAAGACATCTCAAAAGACAATTTGACATTGATCGATACTACATAACTTAACTTAGGAAAGTAGAATTAGATAATGACATTTAAATCCTTTAAGAAGGTTTGCCTATTTCGGAAGAAATCAATTGGAGGATTGAATTCG
>JABSRR010000325.1 GCA_013215025.1 Pseudomonadales bacterium | reverse complement strand
AGTAGACTTCCCCAGGCTGATAATCGAAGGTGTATTTGTGCGACATGGCAGACTGTAATAGGTAGCCTGCGGTGCTGTGTAATACCCCTTTGGGTTTGCCGGTTGAGCCCGAGGTATACAAAATAAACAGCGGATCTTCGCTATCCATCGCCTCGGCAGGGCAGTGCGCTGGCTGCGCCTGTGTTAAATCGTGATACCAGACATCGCGTGCGTCTTGCCAGTGTATTTCGGCGCCGGTGCGCTTTACTACAATACAGCTGTGCACATTTGGACAAGCGGCGAGGGCTTTATCAGCATTGGCTTTCAATGGAATCCGTTTGCCGCCGCGCACGCCTTCGTCGGCGGTAATTAGCAGCTGGCAATCAGCATCTAGAATACGGTCTTTTAAAGCCTCGGGTGAAAAGCCGCCAAATACCACCGAGTGCACCGCACCAATGCGTGTGCAGGCCAGCATGGCATAAGCGGCCTCGACAATCATCGGCATGTATATACAAACCCGATCACCTTTCTTGACGCCGCGCTGTTTCAAACCATTGGCGAGTCGACAAACCTCATCGTGTAGCTGTTGGTAGCTGACCTGCTGGCTGTCTGTAGGTTCATCGCCTTCCCAGATGATTGCAGTTTGCTCGGCAAGGGCGGGTAAATGTTTATCAATACAGTTTTCGCTGACATTCAGTTTGCCACCGATAAACCATGCCGCTTCGCCTCGACTAAAATCACTTTGGCTTAAGCTTTGATAAGGCGTTTGCCAGTGCAGAAATTGCTCGGCCTGCTGGCGCCAAAATGTGTCTGGCTGCTCCAATGAGGCCTGGTACATAGCTTGATACTGTGCAGTATTAATATGCGCCGTTGGCTGAATATGCGGCATGACCGGATGAATCGGAAATTCGTGCACGGCTGGGTCCCTTGTTGTTTGTTATTGTGGCACTAACAATATCAATTTGCGCCTGAATTGGCTAGCTGTAGGCTGATAGGGGCGTGAAAGGCAGTTGGCAGCAATTTGCCAACTGCATTACTGACTTAGCCACGCAGGGCGTTAAAAATCGTGCGCGTTGGCTCTAGCTGGTTCATCGAATAAATATGTATGCCTGGGCAGCCACCGGCTAACAATTTTTGTCCTAGTTCGATAATGAAGTCTTGCCCAAATGACAGCATTGAAGCTTCGTCGTTGCCAAAGCTTTCAAGCTTATAGGTGAGCCAGCGCGGGATTTCAGCGCCGCAGGCTTTAGAAAACCGCTGCAGATTAGCAAAGTTAGTAATCGGCATCAGGCCGACATAAATTGGCTGCTGAATGCCAGCTTGGCTGCAGGCGTCGACAAAGCGAAAGTAGCTATCGGGATTGAAAAAATACTGCGTAACAGCAGAGTCGGCACCAGCCGCCATTTTTTGCTTAAAGTAGTGAATTTCACTGTTATAGCTTGCTGATTCTGGGTGCACCTCAGGGTAGGCTGCAACTTCAATCTCGAAATAATCGCCCGAATGCGCGCGAATAAACTCAACCAGTTCGTTTGCATAGACCATGCGCACGGCACCAACGCCTGAGGGAATATCGCCACGCAGCGCAACCAAGCGTTTTACCCCAAGTGCTTTATATTGATCCAGCAATGCGGTCATTGAGGCTTCATCATCACCGCCAAAGGATAAGTGGGGCGCTACATCGATGCCTTGTTCACGCAGTGACTTGACTAAACCAAAGGTGTTATCGCGGGTGGAACCGCCAGCACCGTAAGTGACGGAAAAAAATTCAGGGCCCAGTGCTTGCAGTGA
>JABSRR010000324.1 GCA_013215025.1 Pseudomonadales bacterium | reverse complement strand
ATCGTTTCACCGATAACTTAAAAATTAGTGGTAACTATCTAGTTGAATTTGAGAAAGTAGCTTAGTTCGGTATCCGTTTTTTCGGGGGATATATCAAGTTTTGGTGTTTGAGACGTCTAGCCGATCGGCGCTGACATCCTCTCTTACCCCGTCAACAAATTTAAATCTAGCATCAATTATATCCGCCATAAATTCCGGCCCATTAAGCCTCCTCCATCGAGCCTCTGCACATCTGGAAAGCTGAAAAACCATGGCAATGGTTGCCTTAGTACTGCCACATCCCTTGGTCTTGCGAGTCCTCAGTCTAACCGTAGCAAACATTGACTCGATTGGATTGGTTGACCTGATATGGGACCAGTGCTCTGCCGGGAAATTATAGAATTCTAACGTTTTCTCTTTGGTTTTGACCAGCTTGGCAACTGCTTTCGGGAACTTTGGTCCAAAAGACTTTTCAAAGCGCTTAAAGGCCTTCTCGGCCTCTTGTTTTGACTCGGCTTGATAGATATCATGGATCATTCTTTTTGCTTCAGGCTGCTTGGGTTTGGTTATGCTATCCAAAACATTTGCTGTTCTATGAACCCAACATCGCTGATGCTTTGTTGTTGGAAAGGTTTCATCCATCGCTGCCCAGAAACCCATGGCACCATCGCCGATAGCGAGCTTAGGTGGTGTTACCATTCCTCTGTCGCGAATTCTTTCCAGAAGTGCCGTCCAGCTTATTTTCGACTCCCTATACCCCGCTTCGATACCAAGGAGCTTTTTCTCGCCTTTGGCTGTTGCCCCAATAATGACGAGGATACACATTTTCTGGTCTTCACCAAGACGAATATTGAAATAGACACCATCGGCCCAGAGGTATACGATCCTGTCTGCTAAAGCTGAGTTTTGCCATTGGTCGTACTCTTCAAGCCATTTCGATTTCAGCTGAGTTACAGTGGACGCTGAGAATCCTTTCAGGTGTTGCCCGAGGAGGGGTTTCAGCGCCGATTCCATATCGGAGGAAGAAATACCCTTTAAATAAAGCCATGGAATCAGTTCTTCAATACTTTTCGATTTGCGAAGGTATGGAGGTAATACCTTGCTTTCAAAACCAGCTACACTGGTACCAGGCTTTTTCCTTAGCTTGGGCCTCGAAACGTCAAGTTCGCCTAGTCCTGTCTGAACTTTCCTGGTGGGAGCGTGGCCATTACGCGTCACCCGGATTTCCTGAGAGTTAACGTCTTTCAGGTAGTCATCTACCTCAGATTCGATAGCAGCGGTCAGCATTCTCTGAGCGCCATCTCTTAGGACTCTGGTGAGTAAATCTCTTGGATTTTCGGATAGGGATATGACATTATCGATGATACTTTTCACGGTGTAGACTCCAACTTTTTTATTGATGTGTGTTGGTCAGTTTACGCCGTCTTTTTTACCCCCTCAAACACCAAATTCTGCGATACCCCTCAATAAAGCTAGGCTGGCTAAACTTATAATTTAATCTAAATTACTACTATGATTAGGCTATAAGTTTGGATATAAAACAATTCATATAGTGTTTATAGACCTCATATCCAGATGGTAAAATCACTCTTACAGTAGCAGGTACTAAATTCAAGGTTAGCATAAGCTAGCCTTTTTAATTCCCTAATCATAGATCTCTTACAAGTCCCTTTTCGCAGTTCAGATTTTGGTTTTAGAACATGTCTCAGAAATTCATCCCGCTCTTGAAAACCAAAATCTGAACTACGAAACGCCACGAAAACTGTTTAGCTTTTTTGAGGTGGTTCTATG
>JABSRR010000323.1 GCA_013215025.1 Pseudomonadales bacterium | reverse complement strand
TTAGTGAACCTTATCACTTAGAGGAAGGAGAAGTCGTAACAAGGTTTCCGTAGGTGAACCTGCGGAAGGATCATTCGTACTGATGTAATTTTGCAGTTTATGTAGCAGTGTGTTGAGATTCCATCTCAATTCTTGAGACTTTCTGAATCCTGATGTCGCAAACCTGTTTCATCTGAGCCATCTAGGTGGCTTTCGCGTAGATTCTACGGATAATTCAAAACTCGTTAGTGCGGGGAATACTTTGGTTCGGTTAGTGATGAAGAATACAGCGAACTATGGTGAGCGTGGTGAACTGCGAAACGTCGTGATCCACATGGCCGTTGAATGCGTGTCATGCCTTTGCCCTCAGCTCAGGCACACCTGTGTCAGTTTGAATATACCTCTAACAACAAGAGATTTTTCTTGTTTGCTTACAAATGCGCGTGGCACTTGATGTGAAAGTGTGACGCATCAAAGAATGAGAAGAACCCCATACCGGTTATGCATTTACATGAATAATGTGACTCGCAAGACCGCAAAATAAAGAGAGCTTCTTCCATTTTTCTCAACCTGATATTGATGTAGTAACCTACTGAATTTAAGCATATAAGTAAGTGGCGGCAAAAGAAAATGCAGATGATATTCCAAGTAATGGCGAATGAAGAGAAGAGAGCCCGTGTACAAAACTTCAGCAATGAAGAAGGTTCCACATTGATGTGTGATAGGTTGGATTGAGTGTGAACATTTCTGGAATGGACGAAACAAAAGGTGAGATCCCTTTTCAACACATGCAGATACCGACATACATTCCATGATCGCAGAGTTATGTTCCTTGGGAGAGGAATGTGAATGGCACGGTAAAGAACGCGCAAAGCTAATTAATTTACCGAATCCGATAGCAGACAAGTACCATAAGGGAAAAGTGCAAAGTACTTTGAGGAGAGGGTTAAATGTGCCTTCAATCGCGTTGGCGTAAGCGTTTCGGTCCTCAATATTCACTTGGAAATTGTTTCAGCAAGTTAGCACATTGAAGGTCGCAAGAATTTTTTGTCGATATTTCTGAGATGTGATTCTTAGTGAAGGTTTGGCACAAAGACATATCCTAGTAAAAGACTCGAGTCGTCAGACTCCCTGAGGCTGACTCTTGGGCCTAACAAGGATTTGTTTTGATCACGAAAAGACAGCTCCACTTAATGCAGTCTACGGAAACGCTCCCCTCACATGTGTTCAGCGACATGTTACCTTTATATGAGCGAGCGCGTTTTTACCTGTGCCTACCAAAGAGATACGAAATTTCCCGTCTTGAAACACGGACCAAGGATTCCACACACTTTCGCAAGATCAAATTCCACACCCCTACCATTGAAGTGAAGGCAACAGTTCGGATCACTACATGAGCGGCCCGTCTCGCTTCGCGGAAACAAATATGAGTGTGAGCGTTATTGTTGGAACTCGAAAGATGGTGAACTATGTTTGGATAGGATGAAGTCAGACGAAAGTCTGATGGAGGTTCATAGCGATACTGACGTGCAAATCGTTCGTCATATCTGAGTATAGGGGCGAAAGACTAATCGAACCATCTAGTAGCTGGTTCTCTCCGAAGTTTCCCTCAGGATAGCTGGTGTTGTGCGGTTGTATCGGGTAAAGCGAATGATTAGAGGCATCGGGGACGCGTCGTTCTCGACCTATTCTCAAACTTTAAATCGGTGTGATCAGGAATTGCTTTTGTGAATCCCTGAACTGAACACAGATGCCAAGTGGGCCTTTTTTGGTAAGCAGGACTGGCGATGAG
>JABSRR010000322.1 GCA_013215025.1 Pseudomonadales bacterium | reverse complement strand
GAGCTTAGGGATTATGTTAGCCGATTCAAGCTTAGCTATGTTGAGGATTGTTCAAATTTTGATACGGCGTTTGATCGTAATTATATTCGCCACCAAGTCTTACCTACGCTGCAACAGCGTTGGCCAATGGCAGTCAACAGGTTAGTAAAAAATACCGAGTATCAGCAAGAGGCGGCTGTCTTATTAGCAGAGTTAGCAGAACTCGATTTGGCCGCAGCATTGGGCCAAGATGCTGCAGGACTTTTTTTGCAACTTAAGCATTTCAACTCAGTCCTGCGTTTGAAAAATGCTCTGAACCACTGGTTAGCGCAGCAAGCGCTGCAACTTGGTGAACAACAGTTGCAGCAGCTGGCGGAGAGTTGCATATCAACTACCGCTGTTAACCTAGTGCTAGATGCACCAAGCCTTGCCTTAACACGCTATCAGCAACGTTTGTATCTGAGAGACATAAACCCAGAGCCGCTGACAGCCTGCCAATGGCAAAGCACTGATACGCTTAATTGGGACGGCTATTATTATCAGCTAAAAGCCGATCAAGCCATCTGTGTTGAGGTTAAACCAAGGCTTGGTGGTGAGACCATTCTTTTGCACGGTAAACATCAGAAGGTCAAAAAAATCTTGCAGGCACATGCGATTCCGCCCTGGCAGCGCGATCGTTTACCGCTGATTTATGCCAATAATACGCTGCTGGCAGTGGCCGATATCTGTGTCGCAGATAGCTGCCAAGATATTAGAGTTGTCTGTTCTGCGCACAATAAGAGCTAATAAAGTTATTAAGGCCTAATAAAGCCTTGTTGTGCTAAAGCTGAATTTCTGACTTAACATCCCTTAAGAGGACTAGAGAGCCCTATAGAGTCCAAGAAAGTCCTAGAGAGTAATAGAGATAGAGAATTCAATAGAAGCCGAGAGCCGAACCTCAAGCGCTAAAAAAAGTCGTCATAGATTTCTTCACGCCAGCGCAAAAACTGCGTTTCGATATCTTGCTTGGCGCTAGGGTTAAACAAAAATATTGGGCTGACAGCTGACTTTTCAGCGGTGTAATAGGCTTTGCCGGTGTAGTAGTAAGCATCACTGTTACCGTTGCTCAAATCAATATCGTCACTCAGGAAAGGCCCGGTAATAATTGGCTTAAAATGCGGGCTGAGCTGCAAAGCGTCACGATTCTCAAGTGAGAGCTCGTCAGTATTAACAGTAATAGTGGCAGCTGCTACGTCAACCGCATAGCTAACGCTGGCAACAGCTTCAGTGTCAATGGGTGAGCGATAGAAATAGGCCCGCGTTTGGTCAAAGCTGATGAATAAGGTAAATTGATTAATATAATTAAGCGTGTAAACATAAGCTAAGCGCTGATTATTTACCAATGAATAAATCAGCGGAATGTCCTCTAAGGAAACGCTGCCGTCATTTATTTTTTGCAGGTCAAAACTGTATCGACCATTAGATAAGCTTGCCTCGACCACAGACTTTGCTTGGTTAATGCGTTTAATGCCGCTAAATAAGCTTGAACCTTCAGAAAAGCGTTGATTATCTCCCCAGATTTCGGCGTTGGGCAGCACTTCATAATCGCGGTAATTTTGATAGTCTTCAAATTGATCATTACTCAAATCGACGCGTTTTTGGGTGTTCTCAGTGCCGTCTAGGTCCCAAACAAAACTTACCCCAAGTTGTCGCTCAACTATGTCGTCTTCAATAGCTTCATACAGCGGCGCGTTACGTACTGAAATCGCTTGAGCGAGCTGGGCATTATTGAGTATGCGATAGGCGCGATTTAA
>JABSRR010000321.1 GCA_013215025.1 Pseudomonadales bacterium | reverse complement strand
CCCCAATTTTTTTCTTACACTAAGCTGAGGCTAAGCTTGAAGATAGGGCTGGGGACAGGGCTAAGGATAAAGCTAAGATAAGCTTTCGTTTCGACTCAGCCAGGCATTAGCCTGTATTCAGGATTCGCATGTTAAGGGGAAAGGAGAATTAAAAAAGCTTTAACTTTGTCATGTTTTTGAACGATTTAGCGCTTATTTTTAACTTTAGTTGATAATTTTTTTGCATAACAAAGCTTTGTTGTCTATTTTGTAAGTCGATTGTCTTATCTGAAAGGGATTTTTTCATGTTACACAATAAAGCCACATTAATTGCCGGTGCTAGTTTAGGACTAAGTGCCTTATTCACTGTGCCAGCAATTGCCTATGACAAAGCGCCGTATAAAAGTCTTTATTTGGCACCTTCGGTGGGTTACCACTTTTTTGAGAACACACGCGAGTTCGAAGATAACGGTGGTTTCTCAATTGATGATGAGGTCAACCTAGGTCTTGGCTTTGGTTATCATTTTAACCCTAACTGGGCGGTTGAAGTGAACTACTCAGAAACGGATACCGAAGTTGAAGATGTAGATAACGATTTACGTGTGCAGCAGCTGAAGCTAGACGGTTTTTATCACTTCGACAATTTTGCCGATAATATGGGTTTTTATATTCCATTTGGTATTGGTGAGCAAAAATACAATCCTGATATTGGCGATAGCCAAGATGAAACTTCCGTTAATGTGGGTGTTGGCTATCGCTATATGCCATTTGATCATGTGTATTTTCGCACTGATTTTCGTGCCGTTTACGGTGACGAAGATAATACCGTTGATGGTATAGCCAATTTAGGCATCGTATTCTTGTTTGCCTCATCGCCTGCTGAAAAACAATACACGGCCTTGGTTTCTGACGACGACCGTGATGGTGTAGAAAATCAAAACGATCAATGCCCTAACTCGGCCGAGGGTGTAGCTGTTGACGACAAAGGCTGTGAGATTCTGTTTGATAGTGATCAAGACGGCGTTATCGATAAAGAAGATAGCTGTGCCGATACTCCAGCGGGTGCTGCAGTCGATGCCAAGGGTTGTCCAGTTGATTCTGACGAAGACGGTGTTGCAGATTACATGGATAAATGTGAAAAAACTGCGAAAGGCGTGACGGTTGATGAGGGTGGCTGCCCGATCAAAGAAGATCGTCAGTTTAATTTGAATGTCACATTTGAAAATGCCTCAAATCAAATTAAAGCAGGCTCTTACAGCAAAATTGACGAGCTTGGTCAAATCATGAATTATCATAAAGACTTGAGTCTTACCATTTATGGTTATACCGATAGTTCAGGCCCTGCGGCGTTTAACCAGCAGTTGTCAGAGAAGCGAGCTGAATCAGTTAAGCAGGCAATTGTTTCACGCCATAATATTGATCCAGCGCGGATTACTGCAGTGGGTAAAGGTGAAGCCGATCCTGTGGCAGATAACAGCACCGCGGCAGGTCGTGCTCAGAACCGACGCGTTGTGGCAGATCTTGCTTATTAAAATATAAAAATCACGCTGATTTATGTGATTAAACCGCGCTGTATAGCGCGGTTTTTTTATGCGCGATATATAACGAAACAAGTGTGCTTGACTGGATGGCCTAGCTGGCCAGTTGATCTGCAAACTGCAACTTCGCTAAGCGTTGATACAGTGAGCTATTGGCTAATAACTGTTGATGTTTGCCACACTCCACAATTTTGCCATGCTGCATTACGGCAATCATATCGGCATGCTCGATGGTGCTTAAGCGGTGCGCAATAATCAAAGT
>JABSRR010000320.1 GCA_013215025.1 Pseudomonadales bacterium | reverse complement strand
GTGAGGCCAATTCTGGGCATGGAAACAATAGAGATCCGTGGTGCCACCTGGGTGGGGGGAAACCGTAAAGGGCATGATAGCCGAGATTTTTTTCATAACCTGGTTTTCGGCCATTGAATCATATGGGCAGCTAGCTCCTGCAGGCCCCTTGTAAACCGGTCCTTGCTTTGTTCAGGCCAAATGGCACATGGTAGGGAAGTGGAGCAGGACCCATGGATATCCAATAGCCACCCTTCCTGTAGGTCACACCTACACAACTTCGACTGTAGTTGTCCAAGGCCCGCGACATCAGATTCTCCTTGCCTGCCTGCTGAATCGTTCGGGCCATTTGATTCAATGGCCGAACCACCTTATGATTCACAGGCGGCAGCCGTGTGGGATGTTAAATCAAATGGGGCCCCAGGTTGCCATAGGCAGTCAGCGAGCGCAAACCGAGTTGCATGAGCCTTGAGTGTCTTGCATACACAAAGCATGACAAAATCTATCAACGCTTGTTATATGAAGCAAGATTGCCTTACAACATCTTCATGCTTTGAGGAAAGCGAAAAGATGTTTTCAGCTTGAGCACTCGTCGAGCACCATGATCTCATTCCAGGAGAGCTCTGTCCATCTTCCTGAGCTTACAGCTGGCACGATCCAACCAGAATCTAAGAAGGGTTAAACACTTCACACACAGCGGGCCCAAAAAGCATGCCTCTTCAGGTCCCTGTAATAGGAACCGAATTTGACTCATTCTGGTTTCGCCGAAATGGGCTTCTATAGTGTGCCTCAGTCGGTGCTGCAAGTAAATGCTAGGATACAGTAACTGACACCTAAGCTGCGTGCTATGATGGCATTGCCAACCCCTGCGGTCATTCTGATCCGTGCGCTCCTCGTCCATAGCACGTCCCTCTTCCTCCCCCTCATCCTCCTCATCTTCTGCAGCCCCCTCGGCTCTCTAACCGTCCAGCTCCTCAGCAGCAGCAGCCGCCGCAAGGGCACGCAAGTCATTGCTTGAGACATAGCCAGGCATGCTGCTCCATTGCTCTTGCTTGCGTGGCGCAGCTGCGTACGTCATGCACGTGCGCTTTGCCAAAGTATGCCGCACGCAACTTGCTGCAACAAGAAGTTCGCAGCTCTGCGCGCGAAGGTTAAATGAGGGAACAAGTCAGCTTTCTTCGCATCACTTGTAAGGGCCATTAACCAAATATGAAATTTGAGACCCGTAGATAGCCTGTACCAACTGCCGTCGGAAGCAACGCCATCTGTTCCCACCGGCTGGCGCTGTGACCGCGTCAAGCCGTGCAGAAACGAGGCACGCTGAGCCCTTGAAGACAGCTGTTTCGGGGTCGGGTTGGCCTTGCGATCTGGCTTCTGACCTCCCCTGTTGCATTGGTGCGCGTGGTTCCTATGATAACGCGCTGTTGCGAAGATTTGTTGAGCTGCCACTTGGGCTTGCGAGTGCAGCCACGGCTAATTTTTCCGTGTTTTTTTTCGCGCGCAGTGCTGTCAGGGTTCCAATTTTGAGTTCGTTTTGGTGCCAGTTTTGGGCCTCATTCTGGTGTGCGAAACGGGCACCTGCCTTTGCCCGCTATTACTCGGTTAATAAGCGAATTTTTACGGGTCCCAATTTTGGTCTCCAGAGCGGCTCCTGTTTCTGGGACCATTTTTGGCCCAAAAACTGACCCCGTTCTGCGTCCAAGTTGCTTTTAATTGCTGGGAGAGGATTTTGCAGTGAATTTGAGTATGGGCCCTTTTGCATTCCAGTAATCGCTGCGATTGCTTGAGTGCTGGCGGGGCTCCTA
>JABSRR010000319.1 GCA_013215025.1 Pseudomonadales bacterium | reverse complement strand
TGGCACATGTCGATTGTGCATTTCATGTGTGGGGATTGAGGAGAGACTCATTTTTTTTATAAATTTGAAACCAAGGGTACCACCTTGGTATATTGCAATCTTCACACGAATCACTATTTTCCGAGTGAGTCGTGACAATCCGCACACGAAGCCAAGGGGGTACCCTTCTCCGTCACACTCTTGGACGTGGCGAGCAACGCCGACACTGACTCACCTTGGACTTAGAGTTCCAACGGCTTCGTGCAGGGCCGGATCCTTCGTGGTGGGCGTCGTCGTCAGCCACAGCAGAGAGCAGTCGCAGCCAAACGACAGTTCCTCGAGCACGCAGCGCGTGACTCCGTTGCTGACCATCAGCTTCGGAAAGTCGAGCTCGCAGTGAACTCGACGGCGGTCGACTCGGGCTGCTGCTCTCCGCTGTGGCCGACCACGACGACCACCACGAAGGATCCTTAGACAAAGCCGTTGGAACTTCAAGTCCAGTCGGCGGCGAGAGTTGTCTGCTGGCGACGCCCGCCAAGTGAGTGATTTCCGGCACGAGAGCAAGGCGAGCTCGGCGCACAACAAACAGACTCGCGCGCCGCCGAGTGGATCGATCTGTTTTTTTTCCAAACTGTCAACTTCCCATGAAGTGAAAAAAGTAGAGAGCACAACGGTCAACTAAGAGAGGGTATAGAGAGAGAGAGCTATGAGTTCGAATTGGTCAAGAACGAGTTGTTAGTTCTGCTCTGTCTGATTGAAATGTTATGCGTCGTTGGTCAGGTGCCGTGCGCGTGTCACGCGTCTCGGTCAACCACCTATGAATGCCAAAAGGCTACCGTCGAGTACAACGCAAGAAAAACGATTCTCAGTCACCGTCAGCTCTATGCGCTCCGCTTTGTCCGCTCAGTCCATCCTCTCTGACACAGAGGATTGGCGGCGTGCTATCTCTTGTGCTCTCACAAATACACGCTAGGCTGACCGAGGAGCTGCAATTGTTGACAAGTGCCTGGGCTGTCTTTTTTTTTTTTTTTTAGAGTTGTAACCTACGAAGCCCTGCAGGATCCAGCAGAGTCTTCCGCTCAGAGCAATATCCGCCGTCAACCGCTCAGTCCATTCGATCAGGACCGAAGTTCTGGACAACTTTTGTCGACACTCCGCCCGCCACGTAGTGCTGCGGGATCCTGTAGGGTTTGTCGCTCACGAAACACGCCCGGCGACAACCAGCACCGTTCGATCAGGACCGCAGTTCTGAGCAACTTTGATCGAAACTCCCTCGGTCACAGAGTCCTGCAGGATGCCGCAGGGCTTGCCGCTCAGAGACATACCCGCCGCCGACCAGCCATGAGCAATCGATCAGGACCGAAGTTCTGAGCAACTTTGATCGAAGCCCTCGTCGTCACAGGGCGAGCCCTGCTGGATCCCGCAGGGCTCGCTGCTCAGAAACATGGCAAGTGTTGGAGACAATGTTGGAGCAAAAGTCATTCGACTTCAAAAATCACGATTTCGCGAGTCGAAGGTGTTAAATCGTGGAACGAAAATGTGGATGTGTAAAACGCATTTTTCACCAGTGCGTCCGTTTTTCACTTTCTGTAAAATCAAAGTTGAAATGAAAAACACGTTTTACACCGTAAAATCAATGTCAATTTTCGTTCCACCGTTTAACATTTTTTCTTGTTAAATCGTGGAACGAAAATGTGGCATGTAAAACGTATTTTTCAAAAACAGTTTGGTTTGGATGTGGAAAAAAACAACATCTTCGATACCTCTCGCGGGGGCACACGGTTTATGCCACGACACGAGACGAAGCAAGTTCCTCCGAGCTCTTG
>JABSRR010000318.1 GCA_013215025.1 Pseudomonadales bacterium | reverse complement strand
ACTATGAATCAACTAAAAGCCCCCGAAGGGGGTTGGTTCGGTATCTAATAAGCACAACCCGTCCGAAGAGTTGGGTCTGTAAGCATGTATTAGCTCTAGAATTACCATAGGTATCCAAGTAAGAAGTGGCCGTCAAGGAAACTATAACTGTTTTAATGAGCCATTCGCAGTTTCGCAGTAGTAAAGCTTATACTGAGACATGCATGGCTTAATCTTTGAGACAAGCATATGACTACTGGCAGGATCAACCAGGTTATGAACTGCATCCTGAAGTTCCGGGTCTTCGAAAATCCCCAGCCCAACAGGATTCCATTTGGAGCTCAAGAATACAAGAGCTTCACACCACCCAAAGCGGGTGTGAACTCAAATCATACTTCCTGTGGGCTAACAATATTCCCTGACGCGACGTGCAAGCACATCCACAGAGAACACTATTTTTGCGCAGCTCGAAAGCTTACACTAATGCACCACAAGAGAAATACCAATTTGGTTTCAATACGACCATCCTATCACTCACGCATCCCGAAGGATACGCTTTTAATTCGGATCTAGACGCAGCTGTACCAGCTGTGTTTCGAATCCGAATAAAACACCAAACCATATGTCGCACAAGCTCTGAATTCATAACTCTACTTGCACGTTTTTTGTAAGCGGCAGGAGCGAAAAAAAATTTTCAATCTCCCCCCGCTTACGAATTTTGGCCTCTCGAGAAGTACCGTTATTTTTTTTCGGAATAGTAGTGCTGATTTTTTCAAAATTCCCGCAGGTTTTTCGACTTTGTCATACTAAAAAGTTGTATTTTTACATATGCATATATATATTGATTACATATATATGTATATGATATATATACTGTTATGGTGTCATAGCTTTCGCCAGCGGCCATACTATGTCGAATGCACCCGATCCCATCTGAACTCGGCAGTTAATCGGCATAAGGCTCGGTCAGTACTGGGGTGGGGGACCGCCTGGGAAGCCCTTCGAGTGCCGCTGGCTTTTATATGAGGCCATCAGAAATCAAGAAAACTGCAGTTGGATTAATATTGCACAACTAAAAAGATGACTCTGGCGATTTTAGCTGAACTACACCACGCAAGTGTCCCAGACCTAGATTCGCTGGCAACTTGGCATTTACTTCAGCGTTAGCAAAAGTGCAGTTGGATTAATATTGACACTTAATCCTGACTTTGCACACCACGCCCAGACGTTGCCTTGGCAACGTCAGCAAAAGTGCAGTTGGATTAATATTGGCACTCAGGGAACGTAAGATGTGAATTTTGAGGCCAGAATTCTGACCTCAAAATCCAGTCCACATAGGTTCCGAGCAGGAAAAGTTTCACATTTACTATAAATGGAAACTTTTTGTGAATAGTAGAAACCAAATCAAAAAACACGGGATAAACCTCAATGGATCGCAGCACAAAGACCACTCTCATCACATACAATACCCGGATACGTCTGGGTCGTCTTCCCAGGATTTAGTAGCTACCACAATTCGACTCTTGATAAACCCTATCCATTCCGTTGGAGCAGGGTACAAGCGATCTAAAGATCAAGTTCATAAATATATGCAGGAATCGCCGGTAGCCATAAGTAACACTGCATTACCAGCATGGATTCTGGCTTAGAGGCGTTCAGCCGTAATCCATCAGATGGTAGCTTCGCAGCATTAGCGGTTCTGCTAACTGCATTTACCAGCTGTCTGAACAAACTGTTCCTCTCGTACTAAGTTCGATTACTGTCGCAGTATCCAACTCATCAGTAGGGTAAAACTAACCTGTCTCACGACGGTCTAAACCCAGCTCACGTTCCCTATTGGCGGGTGAACAATCCGAC
>JABSRR010000317.1 GCA_013215025.1 Pseudomonadales bacterium | reverse complement strand
CGCCAGTTTCTTTTCTGCACTATCGTCCGCCTCGATGTAGCGTTGGTAATCTAATAATGATACTTTTGCATCAATAATCAGCTGTTTATCGTCCGGCAATTGAACAATCACATCCGGTAAATAAGTTTTGCCATCAACGCCCTTTCGACTAGCCTGCAGCTCATACTCATAGCCATTTCTTAAGCCTGAACTTTCTAACACACGCTCTAATATAAGCTCACCCCAATTGCCTTGAAATTTTTGCGAACCTTTTAAGGCATTTGTGAGATTTATCGCGTCGTCTGACATTTTTTGATTTAGCGCTTTTAACTGATGCAGCTCATTAACCAGATTCAAACGGTCTCTACTTTCAGACTCATATACCTTATCGATACGCGTACGAAATTCTTGTAACTGCTCTCTAAGCGGCAGTAATGATTGCGCGAAAAACTCTTCTTGCTTGGCTTTTAAACTGGCCGATTTTTTATCCAGCAACTGATTAGCTAAGTTTTCAAACTCCAGCTTTAATGACTGCTTCGACTCCGATAATAGCTGCAGTTTTTCTTGCTGTGCTTTGCGCTCTTCTAGCTGAGAAGCCTGTAACACTTGGTTTTCAGTTAATATTTGCTGGTAATTGGTCTGCAGCTCAGAGAATTTCGACTGTAATGATTGGTGCGCTTGGGCTAACTCAGTTAATTGGCTATTCAACTGCTGCTGTTGCTGCTGTGATAGTTGCGTTTCAAACTTCTGCTGATCAAGGCTGGCTTGATGATTAAAACCCTGCTGCTGAAACTGCTGTTGTAACTGCGAGTAAGCACGCTGTAAGTGGCGTCGAGCAACCAATAACCATACCAGAATGGCCAACAGCAGCCCGACTAATGTAAAAGCAATGATGAGACTGAGATCACTTGTCATTATTGATGATTGCTATATAGTCTGCGAAGCATTCATTGTACCAAACCTACTTTTTTTTTCGACTCATACAATAACCATAGACAGGGATCGAAACAATGTTCTTAAATGTTCAAAAATCACCCATGCTTTATCTGCAACATAAAGATATGGATAGCAACTACATTATGCCGGTGACTAGCAGCTTACGTATCAATATGCAGCATGTTGCAGAAACTTCAATATATGTAATTAAAGAAGAGAAGCAGCGCTTTTTGCTCGACAATAGTGAAATAACCGTTCCGGTCGGCACCAATGTCATTCATTTAGTGATGAGTTATACCCACTCAACGCATCAAACCGCCAACTGCACGGTCAATCAACGGTATTTTTATAAGTTAATCTTTTTACCAGGTGCAGATGCCGAGTTTTTACGTTTAAAACAGACTATTGAAAAGCTTACCTACGAGTAATTCAAAGCCAAATTGGCCACTGTGCTAGTTAGTATTTTTTAGCAGATACTATGCATTGTGCTAGATAGAATGCTTTCTAGGAGTGACATAGGAGTGACTATTTTACCAGTGTCAAATGTACGAATGACTACTGTGACTACTGTGACTATTGTAAGAGAGCAAACTAACGCATCGATAATCATTAGCTGTGTTCAAGCTAGCCTTGAAAACTGTTTTTTCAGGGCTGTTTGCTAATGCGATAGCGATAGTTTGGCAGACCTGCCCTCACCTTGAATTCGCCTTCTGCCAGATCGGCAAAAAACTCATCCAAAACATCATTGATAACCGGGAATGCTAAATCATCCCAAGGTATCTCGGCCTGGGTGAAAAATTTAACATCGAGACTTTCCACACCTGCCTCAAAGTCTGGACTTTCAAGCTCGGTTAAATAAAACAGATAAACTTGATTGATATAGGGAATATCGAACAAGCGGTATAGCGTAGAGTCTTCATATTT
>JABSRR010000316.1 GCA_013215025.1 Pseudomonadales bacterium | reverse complement strand
CGAGCTGGTAAGGCTGGACCAATCTGCCAGAGTGTGGCTACTTTAAACAAAGATTGCTATTTTAGCTGTTTTATTTCAGAAATATTTCTAAGTATTTTCAGCCAAAGGGAGTTGAACCCGGTCCGGGATCTGGTCCAAATTCAGAAAGTGTTCGGTGATGGATTCGAACCCTGTCCAAATACATCTGCCCGAGTGGCCCTTCTTAATTACATCGTTCGGAATTCTATGGCTTACTTCCAGGAGTGCTATTGCTTACTCACGCGCGCTTCCCCAGTTACTAGGTCTGAGCGCGAAGCGCGAAGTACGTACGCAATGTACTTCTGCGCGCTGTCTGCTTACATCGTTCGGAGTTATGTTAATACTTCGGCGAAACCGATACAGCTGTAGCTGTGGCTTACACTAAAAAAATCGGGTGACGAAATCGTGAAAAACGGGAGCAGCCAGTTTTTCTCGATTTCGTTGCCCGATTTGTTTTGGCGATGGATATGGATTTCTGCGCGCTTAGCGACATATGGATGCGAAGCCGCTGGAGGATCTATGGATTTCTGCACGCTTCCTCAGTTATTAGGTATGAACGTGAAGCTCGAAATTTGAAATAGCATTACAAATATGTCAGTAGTCGGAATTGATCGGTGATTTAAGCCCAATGTACCTACTTTGAACAAGGATTTAAGCACAATGTACCTACTTTGAACAAGGAATTCTTGTTCAAAGTAGGTACATTGGGCTTAAATCACCGATCAATTCCGACTACTGACATATTGGTATGTCACTAGCCGGAATTGATCGGTGATTTATGCCCGATGTACCTACTTTGAACAAGGATTCCTTGTTCAAAGTAGGTACATTGGGTTTTAATCCTTAGTGGTACTTCACTTACCTCACCTAAGGGTGATTCATGTTTGCATCGACAGTGTAGCTGGTAGAGACACAATGATTTATGCCCAATATACCTACTTTGAACAAGGATTGTTCAGAAATGTGAGCAGCTGGAATTGATCGCTGATCAGAAATGACAAAAGTGGAGGCATTGGGAATTGATCGGTGGTCGAATCTGGTTCACCGATCAATTCACACTGCCTGCAAAAATGTCAGTCGGAATCTGAAACAGAAATGCAGGCAGTGGGAATTGATCGGTGGTCAAATCTGAGTCACCGATCAATTCCCACTGGCTGCAAAAATGTCAGTCGGAATCTGAAAAGTGAAAAGTGCAGACAGTGGAAATTGATCGTGGGTCAAATACCTACGTTTCCCAGTCGATCAAATATCGCATCAAAGACATCATGTCCGAGTGGTTAAGGAGATAGATTAGAAATCTATTGGGCTCTGCCCGCCAGAGTTCAAATCTCTGTGATGTCGTTTTCTTAAGTAATCGAAATTCCGTTATCGTATGTTGCTATGTTACAATGGATAACGGATTTGTGAAACGCAAGGTTGCATCTATGGCCGAGTTTGTAAGGATTATTTTTTGAAATGGAATACTGCTGCAAGATCGATGGATTTGTGAAATTCAAGGTTACGTCTATGGCCGAGTTGGTTAAGGCGTTAGACTCAAGTTCCAATCCTCGTATGAGGGCGTGCGTTCGAATCCCACTGGATGCATTTTTCCATGCCATGACAGTTATGGAATTTCCAACTTGAAAGTAATATTTAACGCCAAATAATATGGAAATAATGCTAGGAATTGTGCAGTTTTCTTGTAACCATGTTCTTCACTCAGGAGACGCTGATTCAATTCCCTGCATGGGAACTTTTGTGCTGTTGGCACAAGCAACTTAGTGCAGTTTCTGATAGTTTTTTTCAGTCGTTTGCAGTCTTGGCCGAGCGGTTAAGGCGCACGCTTAAGGCGCG
>JABSRR010000315.1 GCA_013215025.1 Pseudomonadales bacterium | reverse complement strand
TATTAAAGGCTGAGATGAGAGTGACCCGGTATCGACTAAGATACAGTGCACTAACAAGGACTCATCATCATTCTATCGACCCTATTTAACCTTAAAGATATCTCTTTAGGTTATCCAAGTTTGCTTGGCGACCATAGAGGACTGGAACCACCTGATCCATCTCGAACTCAGTAGTGAAACGGTCCATCGCCGATGGTAGTGTGGGGCTTCCCCATGTGAGAGTAGGTCATCGCCAAGCTTCAAACAAAAAAGAAATGCTCATCCGATAGGATGGGCATTTTTTTTGTTTTAAATTTAACGTCGAGCTATTGTTATGTTTAAGGGTGCATGTGACAAAATGGCAGGAAAGCCATTTTGGACGCCAAGGGCCCCGAAGGGTGAGGGGCAGGAGCCCCGAGTCAAAGTAGGTCACAGTGATTGCTCCTGCATCACTGAAATACATGTCATCCATGGCATAAAGCGCCAAGCTTCTAATACAAATGGCAGTAATCCCGGTGGCAGTAATCTAAGCTACATGGAGTATAATCGCAGCCTCTGCTGCTTCAGCAGTGAGGCCATAAAGCTATAGAATCGCTGTGTCATTCTATGCATACTGATGACCTCAAATATAAAAGCTTTAAGAAAAGAAATAATACTATGCAAAACCCGTCGTTGTCGGATCAATTAGTGGCCATGTTAGCGGATGGTCAATTCCATTCTGGCGAGGCTATTGGTGAAGTGTTAGGGGTAAGTAGAGCGGCGGTGTGGAAGCGTCTGCAGGCTCTTGAGGCACTTGGCCTGTCTATTGAGTCGGTTAAAGGAAAAGGTTATCGCTTAAAATCGGCGATTTCATTATTCGATCAGCAGCAGCTTGATAAGATGGCGATTGAGTTTGGCTTGCCTGCAATGGCATTGCACCGTGAGCTTGATTCTACCAATGCGGAGCTATTGCGATTATTGGCCAGCCATCAGGCTGAGAAAGGACAGATTGTACTGGCAGAAAAACAAACGGCTGGCCGTGGTCGTCGCGGACGCAGTTGGTCCAGCCCGTATGCGGCTAATGTATATCTGTCATTATTGTGGACATTTGAACGTGGTATGCGCCAGCTGGATGGTCTTAGCTTAGTTGTAGGTTTAGCTTTGCAGCGTTGCTTGGCAGAGCTCGGCTTCTGCGATGCGCGTATCAAGTGGCCAAATGATGTGTTGGTCGCAAATCGTAAAATTGCCGGTATTTTGCTAGAAATTAATGGCGATCCGACGGATCAATTTCACGTGGTCATTGGTATCGGGCTAAATGTTAATATGCTGGACAGCCATGGCAGTATTGATCAGGCTTGGACGTCGCTGCAGCAACAGCAAAAGGTCTTACATGATAAGCACCAAGTATTGCAGGTGTTGCTGGCATCACTACTGCCGATGCTGGCGAAATTCGAGCGCCATGGTTTTAATCACTTCGTATCGGACTGGTCAGAGGTCGATGCATTGCATGGGCAAGAGGTTACTGTGACTATTGGTGATCAAGCTGTGGTGGGAGAGTATCGAGGGGTCAATGCAAATGGCGAGTTAAAAATTGCCACGACGCATGGTGAGCGCACATTTAATGGCGGCGAAGTGTCGATAAGAAAATCTTATCATGGCTGATGGCGAATCTATGAATTTGTTGCTGGATGGCGGTAACACGCTTATAAAATATTGTTGGTATTGTTCTTCGGATTCACCACCGCCGATCAAGCAAAGCTTGAGCATGCCTTATTCGCTAGCGCAATTACGTGCCTTATTAAGTGAACACCTCCCAGCATATATTTATGTTGCCGATGTGTCTGATAAGCTTATGCCGCTTTTAGCGCAGACTGATTTCGCTGATAGATGTCGGCCTGTA
>JABSRR010000314.1 GCA_013215025.1 Pseudomonadales bacterium | reverse complement strand
CCTGCAAAGCAATTCTTCAATCTCAATGGCAATACATCAAAGGCTCAGCGCCACATTATGTCATGTTTGCATCGAGGTGGAGCCGATACGTTGAGCATGAGGCTAATCAGGGCATCGTCTTGCCAAAGCTGAAAGAGTATTTTGATATTAATTCGCTCGGTGATCAGCGTCGGACGTTCAAAGCGGCATTCGACGCCAATCTAAGTCTTTTACAACGTCAAGGCAGCCAAGCCATTATCATTACGGAACCGCCTAGGCTGCCTATAAATCCGAGATACTGTTGGGCCGTTCCTGATGTTTTGATAAATGAAGAATTTTTGTCAGCGCGATGCATTAAAAACGGCTATCAACAAACCAGCAAGGATTTTGCCTACATTGATAGCTATTTAAGTAGCTTAGCCTCGGATGAGGTGCTCGTGCTATCATTGACTGACGCACTGTGCAATCATAAAAATAAGCGCTGCCGGCAGCGTTCCAAAGGGCGGTTTATCTATGGCGATAGGCTGCATTTAAATTATGAAGGCAGTATGTTTGCCAAAAAAAAACTGCGAAAAGATATTATAGATTTTCTTGCTGATGATCATGGAAAAAAGAACTCAGGTTGAATATGCATTCGGCTCCTGCCACTCGCAAGCGCTTTATATGATGGTAAATTAGCAACACTAGGCTTTAATATGCAAAAGGCGCCGTTAAATCGATTTGTCATTATTGCACCGTCACACTCGGGTGCCCAACTATTGCGTGCGACGCTAAATAGGCACCCCGACTGCTTTGTCTATAGCGCAGGCGATACAATAGAGAAGTTGCATGCTTTTCAACAGCAAGAAAGTGATTTAGCCGTTAAAACCTTGGGCTTTGTGATTAATACCTGTCAGCAGCCTTTTGATGCAAAAGCATCGTTTTGGCAAAGCCTTCTCGCGGATCAGCAATTAAAAATTATCTTATTGCATCGACAAAATCTGTTGCAGCGCTATCTTTTAATGCTTGCAGCAGCTCTCGATGAGCAACAGCTTTGTCAACGCAACTTTACCTTTACAGAGTTTGATGAGGAATTTTCAGCGCGCCGGCGCGATTTTGATCAGCTTTGCCAATACTTTGAAAGCCACGCACGTTTACAGATCAGTTATGAATGTTTAACTCAGGATTGGAAGCATCAAATTGGTTATTTTCAGACATTTGTTGGCTTGAAAATATTTGATATAGCTCTTGAATCACAGGCAAGTTTGGATACTCTTCCGCGTCGTTTAATAGTGAATGCTAAAGAGCTATACCATCAATTCAAACATCATGACTGCAGCGATTTTTTTATCAGCCTTGATAAACAATCGTTGCGTCCTGAAAACCCAGTGATTCAGTCTCTTGAGCAAGATGCTGTTTTCTTTGCTGATAATGAGACTAACATTGAAAGTCTATGGGATGAGAAAGCGGTTGCCATAAACGCGATTCATCCGAGTAATACGATCAAGATTGGCCAGTTTTTGGATTGGCAGGGAAAAATATCACTCAATGGCTGGCATAATCAGCTTGATATCGGAGAATATTTTTTAGCACCAGAAGCATTCTTTATTCGTGTTATTGGCGATAATAACCGCATTGTTATTGGTGATCATGTCCACCTCAAGGGGCTATGTAAAATCGAAGTATATGGCAGTAATAATGTCATTCATCTTGCTCATCTTTGCGATGGCTCGTTCACATTCAATATCGATGGCGATCACAGTGAAATCTGTGTGGGGCAACAAAGTACAGCACATCGTTGCAGGCTTTATGCCAGTGAATCAACTCGAATTCAGCTAGGAGAGGACTGCCTGCTAGCAGAGGGTGTCGACATTGCCTCGAGCGATATGCATGCGTTGTTTGACCGA
>JABSRR010000313.1 GCA_013215025.1 Pseudomonadales bacterium | reverse complement strand
AACATTCTAGCAGCCGATTGTTGAATCGCTAAGTATTGCTGATAATATAAAAGGCCTATTTTGGCAGCATTTTCTTCAATCCATTCATGCGCTCACAGCAACGATTATTTGCTCGCTACATCGAAAACTTACCGCCCGGACAGCTCAGCTGGATTGGCGTTCGCCCGGCGCGCAAAGCTCCGATGCAGAGCCTACATGACACTCAGGCCATCAAAGATCTGGGCTTAGAGGGCGATCATCGCTGCACAAAAACACCGGGCTCTGCTCGCCAAGTTACCATTATTTCTGAGGAGTATATTCAGCAAATACGTCACTTTGCTAAGCTAGATGCTATTCACCCCAATCAACTGCGACGCAATTTAGTCGTAAGCAACATCAATCTTACCGCGCTTAGACACCAGCAGTTTTGTATTGGCGATGCGATCTTTGAGGCAACGGCACTGTGCCACCCTTGCTCACGCATGGAACAAACGCTAGGCAAAGGCGCTGTAGCCGCAATGTTAGGGCATGGCGGTTTGTGTGCCAAAGTTATCAGCAGCGGAAAAATTAGCGTCGGCGATACGGTTAGCGTGATCGCGCCGCAGACATCACTGTTCTAGCCATCAACAGCATTGGCCTGCATCACTGCAGCCACATCTAACATACGATTTGCGTAGCCCCATTCGTTGTCAAACCATAGCAACAGCTTCACCATATTGCCCTGCACCACTTGCGTTTGACTAGCATCGATGATCACCGAATGTGGATCATGATTAAAATCAGTAGAGGTAAGTTTTTCTTCAGTGACCGACATCACGCCCTGATAATGTTGTAACGCCGCTGCTTGCAACAAGGCATTTACATCTGCCTTACTGGTCTGCTGACAAAGCGTTACCGTCAAGTCGATAGCGGATACATTAATCGTTGGCACTCGAATGGCATGTGCAGTAAAGCGACCTGATAACTCAGGCAGTAAACGCTCTATTCCCTTGGCAAGTTCAGTATGCACAGGAATCATAGCACCGATCGCGGCTCGTGTTTTACGTAAATCGGTATGGTGATAGGCGTCAATCACCGGCTGGTCATTCATAGCAGAATGCAGTGTCGTAATTGCACCTGCAGCAACCCCATATTGCTGGTGTAAGCTGTGCAACACAGGCACTAAAGCATTTGTAGTACAAGATGCGTTAGAGATAATCCGCTGCTGAGCATTTAACGCAGTATGATTAACCCCATAGACTATGGTGGCATCAACATCGGCACAGGCCGGCTGAGAAAACAAGACAGTCTTAGCACCTTGCTGAATATGTTGCTCGGCATCGCTTCGCAGAGAAAACTGACCGGTACATTCCATCAAAACGTCTACATTAGGCCATGACAACGCTGACAGTGACTCATGATGACTAAGGCGAAGACAATGTTGGTAGCCTGCGTGTTCTAGAATAATATATTCTTGACCCTCACGATGCTCAGCACGCACCTCTGCCGGTAAGCGGCCGTGAGTTGAGTCATATTTCAGTAAATGAATAATCGTCGCGGTATCAGCCGCCTCATTAGCCGCAACAAATTCAAACTGCGCATGCAACTCTGGACGCTCAAGAAAGGCACGCAAAACACAGCGACCAATTCGACCCAAGCCATTAATGGCAATTGTTTGCTTTGTACTCAATGACGCTCTCATTCATTTCGCTATGCATATATAAGTGATGTAAGCTGTGTAAGCTGATACGCCACTATATCAGCATATAGAATGCGTTAATCTAGCAATTCCATCGCACAGTCAACCACACGCTCAACCGTAAAGCCAAACTCTTTGAATAAATCTGCCGCTGGAGCTGATTCACCAAAGGTATCCATGCCAATAATACGACCGTCAAGGCCAACGTATTTATACCAAAA
>JABSRR010000312.1 GCA_013215025.1 Pseudomonadales bacterium | reverse complement strand
TGTTGGTTACCAACGATGCTCTGCTGATTGCTGCTAATATCGCCTGTATTATTACTTATGTTAGTAGCATTAAACGCACGTTCAGTATCGCTAGCGGTCGCTCTCGCATCCAATACAGTAATTGCATCTTGATTGCTGGCAATGGTTTGCATGTTGCCTGTAATAATTTGCTGATTGCTGCTGATATCACTGGTATTACTGATAATGTTAGTAGCATTAAACGCACGCTCGGTATCGCTGGCGGTCGCTCTCGCATCCAATACTGTAATTGCATCTTGATTAACTGAAATACTTTGCATATTGCCTGTAATACTTTGCTGGTTACTGCTTATACTGCTTGCGTTACTTAAGATATTACCTGCATTAACCGCACGCTCGGTATCGCTGGCAGTCGCTCTCGCATCCAATACTGTAATTGCATCTTGATTGCTGGCAATGCTTTGCATGTTGCCTGTAATACTTTGCTGATTACTGCTGATATCGCTGGCATTACTGATAATGTTAGCAGCATTAACCGCACGTTCAGTATCGCTGGCGGTCGCTCTCGCATCCAATACAGTAATTGCATCTTGATTCGTCGCAACGCTTTGATCGATGCCGGCAATACTTTGTTGATTCTTGATGATATCGTTTGTATTGCTTGAGATATTCGATGCATTCACATCTAATTTTGAATCAAGTGATGTAATACTGTTTTGGTTTACGCTAATGCTCTGCGTGTTAGCAGAAATACTTTGTTGGTTGCTGCTGATATCGCTGGCATTACTGCTAATGTTGGCCGCATTAAACGCACGCTCGGTATCGCTAGTGGTGGCTCTGTTATCCAATACAGTAATTGCATTTTGGTTGCTGGAAATGCTTCGCTGGTTATCAACGATGCCCTGCTGATTGCTGCGTATATCGCCTGCATTGCTCGAAATATCCGCGGTATTCACATCTAATTTTGTATCAAGTGATGTAATACTGTTTTGGTTGGTGCTAATTTCTTGGCTGTTGCTAGAAATGCTCTGTTGATTGTTACTGATTGCATTAAGATTACTCGCGATATCAGCTGACTGCGCATCAAGCTTAGAATCATTAGCGGTTACTTTGCTATCGAGCGAACCAATATTCATCTGGTTGGCTAAGATACTTTGATTATTGCCAGCAATGCTCAGTTGATTGCTGCGTATATCGCTTGCATTGCTTGAGATATTTGTAGCATTGAAATCTAATTTTGTATCAAGTGATGTAATACTGTTTTGGTTGGCGCTAATATTCTGACTGTTGCCAATAATATTTTGTGTATTGCCAGAAATACTTTGCTGATTGCTATTAATATCAGCTGCATTGCTTGAAATAGCATTGTTATTGCTTGTGATATCCGCAGACTGACCATCAAGCTTGGCGTCATGAGCAGTTATCCTGCTATCAAGTGAACCAATATTGATTTGGTTAGTGCTTATATTTTGTTGATTAGCAACGATACTCTGCTGATTGGATGATATATCTTGCTTGTTAGTTGTAATACCTTGCTGATTGACACCAATATCAAGGGTATTGGTATTAATATTGGTGCTATTCGCATCAATGCTGCTTCGATTAGTACCCAGCTCAACATTATTTGCAGACACCTCATCATTGAGTAAAGCAATTGCATCTTGGTTAGCGGTAACGCTTAGCACGTTGCTAGCAATATTTTGTTGGTTGGTAATAATGTCGTTGGTATTGCTGCTGATGTTAGCGGCATTTGCAAGACGTTCAACGTCACTGCTTACCGCTTTATCTTCTAATGCACGAATGACAACCTGATTAACACCTATATTTTCAGCGTTAGCGTCAACAGCTTGCTGATTTGCGACAATAGTCAAACTATCGTTAGCAAATGAAGCAATTGTGCTTCCATTATTAG
>JABSRR010000311.1 GCA_013215025.1 Pseudomonadales bacterium | reverse complement strand
AGAAGGAGTCCGAACCCTGATTTTGGGCTAAGTGGCTTCCATAAAGCCGGCAGGCTTTCATAATACGAACATCAATATGACCCCCTAATGTAGGTAAATGTGCCAAATTGGCAGTATTTTGGCTAATTTTCTGACCAAAATCTCCCGAACACGCATGCTCGTTCTGCAACTGGGTGATGATTGGGCCGGTGTACTCAATAAAAATCTCATGTGACATAACCGGTCTCTGTAAAAATAGTTAAGCACGCTTCAATATGTCATTTCTAACGACGTCAGGGGTGTCAGAAGTGCTGTTCGCACTTTCGAAATATTTGCCCGTCACAGAGATGAAAATTGCAAAATATGGAATATTTTCTAAAATTGTATAATGGCCATACAACTATTTTAACTCCTTCCAAGGAGTCTTTAGAATGTCTACGTCCATTTTTTAAACCCTTTTCTGGCAATAATTACCCAAAAAACCACCCCAAGTATCATGAGGAGGGGGCCCCCAAAATTCGAAATCTCGGATTTTTGTAAAAAATAATCGGCCATTTTGAAATAACGCCTAGGGGACAGTGATACCCCAAATCCTTAAAATGATGTCAGAATCCTATTTTTAGGAGTAGTCCAAACCTAAATTCTTGGCCAAATGGCTTCCATGAAGGCTACATGATGTTTAATAGGAACATGAATATGACCCCTCAGTGTAGCTGTTTGGGCCAAATTTAGCTATTTGGGCATATTTTCGGATTCTGAAGAACAACCATACCCCCTATTCAAATGACCCAAATGATGTTTTAGCATGACTACGTGTACTCCTCTGGTCTTTCTAGACAACAACAGCTCAAAATTTGACCCCCTAGTATCATGAGGAGGGGGTAGGGGTTGTCTGGTGGTCCCCAAATGTCAAATTCGTGCTTTTTTTAGATAAAAAATTGGGCCACATTGAAACGACCCCTAGGGGACTATAAAACTCTAAATCCTTGAAATTTGGCCAGAAACCTCTTTTGAGAAGGAGTCTGAACCCTGATTTTGGGCTAAGTGGCTTCCATAAAGCCGGCAGGCTTTCATAATACGAACATCAATATGACCCCCCTAATGTAGGTAAATGTGCCAAATTGGCAGTATTTTGGCTAATTTTCTGACCAAAATCTCCCGAACACGAATGCTCGTTCTGCAACTGGGTGATGATTGGGCCGGTGTACTCAATAAAAATCTCATGTGACATAACCGGTCTCTGTAAAAATAGTTAAGCACGCTTCAATATGTCATTTCTAACGACGTCAGGGGTGTCAGAAGTGCTGTTCGCGCTTTCGAAATATTTGCCCATCACAGAGATGAAAATTGCAAAATATGGAATATTTTCTAAAATTGTATAATGGCCATACAACTATTTTAACTCCTTCCAAGGAGACTTTAGAATGTCTACGACCATTTCTTAAACCCTTTTCTGGCAATAATTACCCAAAAAATCACCCCAAGTACCATGAGGAGGGGGTAGGGGGGTCAAGGGGGCCCCCAAAATTCGAAATCTCGGATTTTTGTAAAAAATAATCGGCCATTTTGAAATAACACCTAGGGGACAGTAATACCCCAAATCCTTAAAATGATGTCAAAATCCTATTTTTAGGAGGAGTCCAAACCTAAATTTTTGGCCAAATGGCTTCCATGAAGGCTACATGATGTTTAATAGGAACATGAATATGACCCCCCAGTGTAGCTGTTTGGGCCAAATTTAGCTATTTGGGCATATTTTCGGATTCTGAAGAACAACCATACCCCCTATTCAAATGACCCAAATGATGTTTTAGCATGACTACGTGTACTCCTCTGGCCTTTCTAGACAACAACAGCTCAAAATTTGACCCCCTAGTATCATAAGGAGGGGGTAGGGGTTGTCTGGTGGTCCCCA
>JABSRR010000310.1 GCA_013215025.1 Pseudomonadales bacterium | reverse complement strand
GCGATTAAAAGCTGCTGCAACTCTCGTTGTGCCTGCTGCGCATCAATGCAGTGAAAGTTGTTGGGGTTTTTAGGCTCGGTCAGTGAGGCTTGAAGCGCATGCGCCAAGTTTTCTGGCTGCAGTAACTGCTGCTGCAGTGTTTGTTGTAATTCAAGCAATGTCGCCTGCGTGATTGGCTGGCTAGGTGACGGCGCTATTGCTTCAGCCGGAGCGGCCCATTGAATCGGCAGAGTGCTAAGTGTCAAACTTGACTTGGAAGCCTGACGGTTTTCCTTGTTATCAACTTCATCAGTTTTTGAAACGTCAGTCGCTTGAACCAGTAAGTGCTGGCCAATGTCTTGCAGGCTTGGGGATCTAAAACCGATGCTGATAGTTACGCAATTATCGCTGCTGGCAGTGCCCCAGTGCGCCAGGCCTGGAGGCAAATAAAGCATATCGCCAGGCTGGCATTGAAAGCGTTGCGTGCAGTCAAAATTTTCTAAGATATGTAAGGGGCTGTTCTCAACCAGCTTTGAGCTGGCATCACAGGCCTGACCAATTTGCCATTCACGCTGGCCCGCTGCTTGAATCAGAAATACATCGTAATGATCAAAATGTGGGCCCACGCTGCCATGTGATGGCGATATACTGACCATAATGTCGTCTAGCCGCGCTTGGTCAATGAAATTAAATTGATCACGCAGTTGAAGAAACGCTGGCAATATATGATCAACTGACTGTATCAGTAAAGTCCAGTGGCTTTCAGCTAAGCTGGTCAGGGTGTCTAAAGAAAATGGGCCGTGCTGCAGGCTGAAATCGCGCTCTGCTAATTGATGAATCAATCGCGATTCAACTTCAGCGTCCATGGCCAGACCAGCAAGTTCGTCGATATCAATATCGTTAGCAGAAATGCCGATAGCCTGCGGTAGAAATGCAGCCTGACGTTGCCAATGATTTGACAAAAAGTCAGACCGTAAAAATTCAAGCGCGGCCGGATTGATTTGCATTGATATATCTGCGCAAACTCACACAGGCTTTGCGCTAGCTTGAGATTGCTTTCGTTTGGGCCACGGCATTGCCAATATAAGACGCCGGTGTCATCGCCAAAAGTTCAGCCTTAGCGGACTCAGGTAGTTCAAGTGAGGCGATAAAGTCGGCCATCATTTCAGCATTCATGGCTTTACCTCGCGTAAATGCTTTGAGTTTTTCATAAGGCTCATCAATGGCATAGCGGCGCATTACGGTTTGAATCGGCTCGGCTAAAACTTCCCAGGCATTGTCTAAGTCGGATGCTAATGCCTGAGGATTTATCTCAAGCTTATTTAGGCCTTTTAGCGTTGCTTGATAGGCGATCAACGAGTAAGCAAGGCCAACCCCCATATTTCTTAACACGGTTGAGTCGGTAAGATCGCGCTGCCAACGGGAAATCGGAAGTTTTGCTGAAAGATGCTGTAGTACGGCGTTAGCAATGCCAAGGTTACCTTCTGAATTTTCAAAGTCGATAGGGTTAACTTTATGCGGCATGGTAGATGAGCCAACTTCGCCAGCGATGGTTTTTTGTTTAAAGTACGCGTTTGAAATATAGGCCCAAATATCACGATCAAGATCAATTAAGATGGTGTTGAAGCGGCAATAGGCGTCAAAGAGTTCGGCGATATAATCGTGTGGTTCGATTTGAGTGGTGTAGGGGTTAAACACAATGCCTAAGCTTTCGATAAAGCTTTGTGCATTCGCTTGCCAGTCGATCTCTGGATAGGCACTGAGGTGCGCATTGTAATTGCCGACCGCACCATTAATTTTGCCTAACACTTCGATATTATCAATTTGTACCATCTGACGACGAAGACGATACACAACATTAGCCATCTCTTTACCGGCGGTAGTAGGGCTAATGTTGTGTATCGTCTTCGTCGTCAG
>JABSRR010000309.1 GCA_013215025.1 Pseudomonadales bacterium | reverse complement strand
CGAAATCGAATCTGCACTGGTATTGCACCCCGATGTCGCAGAAGCCGCCGTAGTTGGTTTTCCACATGATATTAAAGGCCAAGGCATTTATTGCTATGTCACGGTAAATCAAGGTGTAGCGCAAGACGCCGCGCTGCAGCAAGATCTGGTTGCGCTGGTGAATGAAGAGATTGGGCCAATTGCCAAACCCGACCATATTCAGTGGGCGCCCGGCTTGCCGAAAACCCGCTCGGGCAAAATCATGCGCCGCATCCTGCGCAAAATTGCTGAAAACGAACTGGATACGCTCGGCGACACCTCAACCCTGGCCGACCCATCGGTGGTTGATGATTTGATAGCCCAACGACGTCAATAAGGCTTTACAGATGAAAATATTTATTACCGGCGCAACCGGTTTAATTGGCGCCAACAGTGCATTAGAATTATTGCAAGCCGGTCATCAAGTCCGCTTGCTGGTGCGCAATAAAACTGCTGCAGAACAGTATTTTGCCCAGCATGGCTACCAGCTAGACGACTTCGTTGTTGCTGATATGTTAGATAAAGCGGCGGTCAAACAAGGCATGCAGGGTTGTGACGCCGTGCTACACTGCGCCGCCATTGTCGATCTTGATCCACGTCATGCGGAAAAAACCATTCAAACCAATCTGCAAAGTATAGAAGCAGTGATTGGCAGCGCCTGCGAATTAGGAATCAAAAAAATACTTTATGTATCCAGCATGAGTATTTTTTACGACTTTAAGCAAAGCCTATTAACCGAAGCAACGCCGCTCGTCGAGGTGCAAGACGCCTACTCGCGCTCGAAAAAACTCAGCGAAGAAAAAGTACGCGCACTGCAGGCAGAGGGCCAGCCCATTATCATCACCTATCCATCTATGGTATTAGGGCCTAATGACCCTAAGCTTGCAGAGAGTAATAGCTCAATCATCCGCTTTGTAACACAGGTAATGCCGATCACCAGCTCTGGCACGCAGCCGATTGATGCACGTGATGTGGCTTTAGCACACCGTTTACTGCTTGAGTCAACGCTTAACGCCAACAGCTGCGAAGAGCGCTATATTTTAGGCGGCATTTATAATAGCTGGCCAGACTTTGCCGATGCAATCGAAACCGCCGCTGGGCAAAAGCTGCGCCGCATGGCAATTTCAGGCAAACTCTTTCGTGCGCTTGGTCATATCTTTGATGCGCTACGCAAGCTAATACCGATCAGCTTTCCTATTTCTAAAGAAGCCATGCGCATTGTTACACAGCTACCACCGGCCTCTAGCGACAAGCTCATCAATAAAACCGGTATAAGCTTTAGACCAACCCAGCAAACGATTCATGACACAGTGACATGGATGCGTGAAACGGGGCGCCTATAATTAACAATAATTTTACGCAGCTTTAAACATTCGTCATGTAGTTTAATCGTTAGCCAAAAGCAAGGCGGGCCTTGTAGGCGATTGCCTTAGCTGGAACGCTAAATATGCGGCAATTAAAATATCAATTGTGCCGCAAAACGCTGGCCACCATGCGGGCATGCCGGGGTTAATAAATAGATGCTCATGCACAATATCATAGACACCGTGAGCAAAATAACCGATTGCCAATAACAGCAAGGTAAAGCGTAAATTTTTTATCGCTGCAATACAGGCGACAGCAAAAATAGGCAAGGCATATAGCACTTCATAAAGTAGCGCCTCGATCGAGCCGGCGTATACGGCAAAGGCAAAATAAAATAACGGGTAAGTGGCCAGCACCAACGGATAGGCCCAGGGTTGGTTTTCGGTTTTGCCCGCCTTAATGCCTAACACTGTCACTAAAGCTACCGCAAAACCTGCAATCATTGCTATCATAAACATGCTCCTTATATTTTAACAACCCTAACAAGCAACGCCCAACAGCAATAGTTACTATCTCTTCATCTAAT
>JABSRR010000308.1 GCA_013215025.1 Pseudomonadales bacterium | reverse complement strand
ACCCTTCGATTGCATCGTTAGAATATGCAGTTTGAATATTAATTAATCGATCGCCAGGCAGAGCGCTCTCAGCCGCTCGAAACACCGTGTCCAAATTATCGCTGACCGCAATCCAACCCAAACCTTCATTGGAGATCAAAGGAGAACCTAAGCTAGTTTCGGCAAAATCAAAGGCAGCTTTAAATTGTGTTGCCGATGTATTGACAGTTGAGGCAACTATAAACGGGCTAGCAGGGGCAAGTTCAGGGGGGGTTAAAGAGGCGTCATTACTGATTGTCTGTGGCGCGGCAAGAATAATTGGCGGCACTTGGTAAGCATTTACACCGTTTATTAAGGGAAAATTTATTACTTGATAGCCGGTAGCATTACTGAGGTTGTCACCATTATTGGTACAGTTAGCAGCATTCTTACCTTTACAAATAGTTGTAAACAGCGTGTCTGCAATAACAACAATATTGTTTTCTAACTGATGCTCACCAGGCACCACGGCCAAGAAATCAACATCCATTGACTGCCCTGGAGAAGTCTCTCCCTGCGGCACCGTTTGTGCCATAGTGAACCCCTGCTCAGTCACGTTCCAAACCCTGACATAAGTTGGCAGTTCGTCTGAACCCTGATCGGTTGTCATCGGTACAACAATGGGTGGGGCGACGAAATCGGCACCAAACAGCGCTGAAAAATCCACCTGCGTTGGCTGCAGCGAAAAACCAGTAATAAAACCACTATTGGCAGGAATTGAACTACCGCCGGCGACAATATTTGGGCCGCCAGCAGGATTGGCAACGAAAGACTCGGACACTGCAATAATATTTACTTGTTCATCAATATGCGCACGCTCATCGTCAGAAAACACATCTTCTTCGGTGCGCAATGTAATTTGGTTAGTTGAACTATTACAGCGTCGTAACCAACTGCCGTTGAAACCGGCACGGGTAATCTGGCTAGCAAGATAAATAGGGCTACTGCCTGGTGCAAAATTACTGAGAGATTGACTCGCTAAACTTATGGTATCGCAATCAACATTATTATTAGAGCTATTAACCGTTTGACTGCTGGTGAAAGCTTTTATCTCAATACTATCGCCAGAAGTATCTAACAGCGTAAATTCACTTTTACTAGTATTAAGCTCAACCTCGATCGCGAGCCACGCTATCTCTTCAGATTGTGAGAGATTATTTATTGTAGCTGGGGTGCCAGCCTCCGCTCGTTCTAACGAAACTTCAAAACCCTCAATCGAACTTTGCGGCGATGCAGTACTTGGCACACGCTGAACTAACTCTAAAAATGGCTCGGTGGCGCGATCAAATACGCTACCCGCAAATAAACCAATATCGTTTTTAATCGTCTGCAGCTCGCTTATGACCACCGGCGTTCGTTGAAAAGGATCAATATTCGAGAATGGCACAAACTGGTATTGCTCAGTAAAATTATTCTGGTCATTAAAAAAACTACTCGACTGATTTTGTGGCAATATGTCGCTAAAGCCCACCTGAACTCGAACACCACCTATGGTAAAGCTACCTTCTTCAATGGCTAAATACTCTATCGACTGAGTAGGGTAAGCAATTGGGTTGACACCATTAAAATTACCTTCAGGTTCAGACACAAACACTTTGAAACCAGTACTCGTTACATCATACACACGAAGTGTCGTCGG
>JABSRR010000307.1 GCA_013215025.1 Pseudomonadales bacterium | reverse complement strand
ACACGGTAGTGGATACATTATCGTGCACAATCCACGAGCATTGAACCCTATAGATGTGGGCTTTTTAGGTGTAGGCAAGGAGGCAGTCACTGCTATAGAAAGTGAAAAATATTCCATAAGCTGGGTCAATCATGAGTCAGCTTAACAAGGCAAGCCGGAGGTAAATAAACGCCGCGTCGAATCGTAAGCGTCACGTCTTGTGAATTCTATGCCCCGAGCTTTGTGCCTCATTTGTCCTACTATTTCTTTACTCGGAGTAGCCACGCTTCACGTTTTCCTAGTTGTTTGGGTTTAGTCATGGCCCTGGGTTTCAGCCCACGTCACAAGCTCACGTCGGCAATTTCTCTAGCTTCTTATTAGCGGCTGTCAGTGCGTCTCGGGCTAGGCACAATTGCTCGACAGAGCTACCAGCACTGTAGAGCCCATAACTCATAGTCTGCTTCTCGTGCCCTAAAAAGTCGGCTGCTATTCCTTCTGAGACTCCTGCCTGTTCTAGCTTGGTAGCACACCATTTCCTTATGCTGTGGAATACATGGCGATCTGTACCTATTTCCTTCGCCACTCTGCCAAATCGTTTCCCTAGCGCATTCTCATTAAGCTCTAGCTCATCCGGCCACAGAGCCAGCCTATCTTCATCTATCGGCACCCAACGGACCCCTGCTTCCGTCTTGGCTTCCGTTAATACAATCCCTGAAACCCCTTCACGTTGCTCTTTCTTCGCCCGACAACATTCGGCTATCCGCATTGCTGAATACCTAGCCACATCAAACAGCAATGTGAGTTCTTCGTGCTGGTGCTCTTCCAACACCCTCATCACTTCCTGCATTTCGTCGTCTGTATAGGCCACCCAGCTTCTCTTCTTCGTGAGTCTTTTTGGATAGACAAGTTGGCCAGCTGCGAAGGGATTCACCCCGGCGGGTATATATTCCATTCGCACTAAAAACCGAAAGTAAGAGGAAAGGAATGACGCGGTTTTGCTACAAGTTTTCTGTGCTCTTGTTTCCTCATTGAGCCAGCGTTGAGCATTCTGTGGGGAGAACTCGGCCAAGGTGGGTATGTACGGAAGCATTACTTTAAGGGCTAGCTTTGCTTCTGTGCGTGTGCGTGATGGGCTGTTTCCATATTCCTCCGTTAGCCACTCTTGCTGAAACGTGATCAACGGCAATCCCTCCCGCCCGGCAAATAATTCACTGTAGTATTTTTGCTCAGAGGGTTTGAGGTCATATATGAAACTGTCGAGCCACGCCTCTGCGTGAGTTATGCCGTCTTCTGGGGAAGCGTAGATTCCAGCCGCTGCCTCTGCTCTGCTTTCAATACCTGCTTCGTACACTTGTTGCGCCACTTTGTCGGGTTGGCTTCTAGCGTCCAAGATCAACTGTTTCCATTCAGCGAGGTAGGGCAATTTCCGTACTTCGGCCACCTTCAACTCAGAGGTGTTAAGCGCCTTGGATAGACGATTCTTTTTTAGAATAGGGCGTACATCTTCTGGGACTAGGAGCGTGACGGAGTATTTATTGTTCCGAAGGATGAGGTTGCTGGGCATGGCGTCGGCTCTATATGTGTCTATTACATTGGTGAGTCTACTCAATAATTAGACACAAAAACAACATGAAACCCTATAAATGCTGGATATATTGGATAGCGTATATAGTCCCTCGCTCTCCGCCATAAACATAAGAGGGCCATCCGAAAGGGTGGCCCTTTTCTATTGCGGCAGATAGCTCGGACCCGGTTCGGACCGGGATGCCGGGCCACTTGGTTCGACAAACTCTGCGCTCAGCAGAGTTTGGACGCTAAAGTGAAGCGGCGGCGCCCGAAGGTTCGCAACGCGGGAGGCAACCGCGTTGTGATCAATCCCTTGTCCGCATTACGATTGATCTCCAGAACCACTGAAACCGTTCTCAATGATTGCCGTCGCTATCGAAC
>JABSRR010000306.1 GCA_013215025.1 Pseudomonadales bacterium | reverse complement strand
AACAAAACGTTCAACGGTATTCATAGTTTTTACTCACAGCCGATAGATTTCCTAGTTTACAGAACCTCAGGAAAGTCTGTCCATTCTTCTCTTATTAAAAAAACAAGTTTGAAAGCGTTCTGACTTAAGTTGCCTTAGAACCTTCGTACGGAAAATATGTATTTTTTTTAATATAAGCCCTTGACTTTCAATGAGTTATGATTTTTTATAACTTTCATAAGTCGTTGATTAATAAGGAGTTACAAGCATTATGGAAGAAGACATACAAATAACATTAAGACAGCACATTGAGAAGGCCTATCAAAATGCATTCGATGAAGATCCACAAAAAGGCAGGGGTTGGCAACGTAAGTGTGATAAGTTTTCTGATGTAGATTTTATCCTTCGCATTATTTTACGTGCTCTTTTGCCGGTGTTTTCAGGCGAGGCTTTTGTGCAACACTGTCAGCAAAATTTGAATGATGAGATTAGTCGTTCAAATTTCTTTTTGGCTAACACAAGCCCAAGAAGAGTTCGTATGTTAGATAGGGTTATGCCATTGATTTTGCGCAATCTTCGTCGCTTGCTGTTGAAATTAAAGATTAACCATATCGGTGAAATTGATTACTTAGAGCGCTATGATTGTGTTGCCTTTGATGGCCACTGCATTAAGCCCGCTTGTCATACAAAATTGGCAGAGGGCCTTAAGAATAAGGTGAATTCATGTTTTATCATGGGCATGGACTATCGTACCGGTCTGGTTATGCCTCTTAAAGTTCTCTCTACAGGTTTCAAGAAGCGCCACGAGGCCCCCTGTTTAGTTGAAGCCTGCGAGGCAAATGAAATGCGCTGGGGGCTTCGTTATAATCAGATTTCTATTTACGACCGTGCCGTATCGAGTCTGGATTTTTTGGTTAAGGAGCACCGTAAATCTCATTATCTTTTAACTCGGGAAAAGAAAACTGTAACATGGGACAAGACTGTAAGTATCAACTGGGATCGCCAGGATCCGATTAATCGCAATGTCATTAGCGATTCTTATTGTTATAAATTAATCGACGATGAACTGTGCCGGTTCCGGATCGTTGAGTATTCTGACCCAATAAAGCGTAAAGTTTACCGCTATTTAAGCTGTCTTCCAGATAAAATGCCTCCTGGAGTTATCGCAGAACTATATCGCCGGCGCTGGCAAATAGAAAAAACTTATGACAATAGTAAGAACAGCCTGTTTGAGCAAAAGGCGTGGGGTACAAGCCAGGAAACTCATAAGGTGCAGATGTACGCTATAGTAAGCGCTATGAATTTCATCCGCTATTTTCAAGAGATCAATCTTTGGGATTTAGAACACCAGCTTGACAGCTCAAATGATCTCAACAAGATAAAGAAGTCAACTAAAAAAATCTCTCATGAAGAAAAGGATGAAATTAAAAGTACAACAATTACAAGCTCTTTGATTCCCAAAAGGATTCATCTAAGCCAGATAAAAAGAGAAAAAAGATTTCAAAAAGAGATCGATTATGTCAAAAATTTGGGGGGCTCATTAAGTCCTCTAAGGTATGTAGGGAATTTGATGCGACTGACTGAGTTTTGTGTCCGGACGGTTCAAAATGCAATTTTGAGCTCAAGGACTGTATCATGGCTCAGAATCCAGCTTAAACTTCAATCAAGACCGAGGTGGGCAGGCGATTAAAGTGGATGCCGTTGACTAGAAGGTTTAAAGAATAACAATTTTGCTTTAGGAGTAGGGGAAGAAAACCGTTATTCTTTTGCTTTAAAACTAAGACAACTTCAAATTGAATCAGGGCGTTATGCCGATGAACTAATTAAAACTTTTGGAGACCCTAAAACTGGATTTTCTTTTGAGGGGTATAAGGAGTTTTCGATTGTTAGGGAACACATTGATAAAGAGATCACTTTATTAACTTCAGTTCATGTGAAACTTGATTTGATT
>JABSRR010000305.1 GCA_013215025.1 Pseudomonadales bacterium | reverse complement strand
ATCCTGTTCCAGCAAGCCCTGGCGTTTCAGGCAGCGACCTACACGCTGGCTGATCAACTGAACCAGATCCTCCAACTCGCTCTTGTCCGGTGCTTTGACGCGGCGAAATCGGGGTGGTCGATTGTTGCGATACACATAGACACCATCCAGAAACAGGAGCATGTATTGCGTGAAAAGTATGACTTTGTGATGGTTGAATTGAGCTGCTTTGAATCAGTAAGTTTTGATAAAATTGATGGCTTTTAATCCCTCAGAAAACCATGAAAATTCCAAATTCTGAACGTTTAAGTTACGCCTTGATTAGCCCAGAAGATGCCGATTTGTTGTATGAATTGGACCAAGATGTTGAGGTGATGCGGTACATCAATGGCGGCAAGGTATCGACCAGGCAAGACATTCAGGAAGTGATGCTACCGCGCCTGGCAAAATACGCCAACCCGGAAAGAGGGTGGGGCTTGTGGAAACTCACCACCATCAGTAAGCAACAATTCATTGGTTGGGTTTTGGTCAGACCCATGCATTTTTTCAGTGACGATCCACAATGGCACGACTGGGAGTTGGGCTGGCGCTTAAAACGTGTGGCTTGGGGACAGGGTTTTGCCACTGAAGCAGCCAAGCATGTGATGGCAGCCTTGGCTCGTTCACAAGACATGACGTGCTTTTCTGCCATTGCCATGCCAGGTAACAAAGCATCGATCTACATCATGGAAAAATTGGGCATGAGCTACCAAAAGACCGACATCTACCGCGACCCTTTGGGTGATGAAGAAGTGGTGTTTTATTCGGTCAAACTTTGATCAAACTGCCACCGGCAATTGAAACGAAAACTGGGTGCCTCTTTCCAACTTGCTGACCACCCTGATTTTGGCTTGGTGCAAATCCAGGATCTTTTTAACAATGGCCAGACCAAGCCCCGATGAACTCTTGCTGTGTTGTGAAGAGTTTTCTGCCCGGTACAGGCGATCAAATATAAATGGCAGTTCCTGTTTGCTGATACCCCGGCCGGTGTCGCGAATGATGATTTTGAATTGGCCATCTTGTTGAGCCAATTTCAAGATCACTTTACCATCAGCTGGGGTGTGCTTGATGGCATTGCTGATTAAATTTTCCAACACCCGTTGCATCAGTCCAATGTCTGCTTTGACATCTGTGTTGCCGTCTAACAAGTCGACTTTGAGGTCAACATTTTTTTGTTCAGCCATCATTTTGAATTCCATGCTGACGTCCTGCATCAGCTCTGACATGGAAAAGGCCTCGATGCTGGGCTTAACTGCCAATGAATCCAATTTTGATAATTCGAACAGGTCGTTGACCAAATCATTCAAGCGAACGCAATGCTTACTGGCGGTAGCCAAGTACTCATTTTTTTCAGTTTCATCCAGCGCTTGCTTCTTGATCAGCAAGGTATCCAGATAACCCTGAATGGATGCCAATGGCGTGCGTAAGTCATGCGACACATTGGTGATCAAATCCCGCCGATTCTGATCGGCTGCTTGGATTTGTTTCATTTGTTGATGGATTTGTTGGCCCATTTGATTGAAAGCGGCTTCTAATATTCAGGGCGTGTAGTAATTCACCTCCCATAGAAACTCACCTTGGCATGCCGCGCCTGCGCACTCGGCGGGCGAGAATGTGGAGTTCATTAAGACGTATGAAGTGATTTTGGTAATGTCTACCGAAGGTGATTCGTACACCTCTACTTTCTTCGCGTGTCCCGATTCTGAAACCGTGACAATTGCAAACACCCTACCTCTCGGCCAGGAGAGCACACGCCCTCTTGCCGGGTCTCTGATTTCTTGGGCTACTACACCTAAGTCATGAATAGGGAACGGCGGAGTCTCATCATCGGGCATCCCCTCATAATGGGCCGTTTTATAACGACGCTGTTCCTCGGACGAGAACTCCGAGAAGTTTCTGTCCAGGGGCCAAGGCGAACGGGCGCCAACCGTCGCTATCCTTGAACCGAGTTT
>JABSRR010000304.1 GCA_013215025.1 Pseudomonadales bacterium | reverse complement strand
CCGAGGTCTGCGAGTGCCCGATCTGACGCCCTTGGAAGGCTCGCGCGATGAGCTTCGGGTAAGTCGACTTCTCGTCCGTGTCGATCTTCACCAAGGTCGCCCCAGGACGCGCTCTAGCAGGCCGTTGAGAAAGGGCTGTTCGAGCCCGCGGCCGGTCTGGGCGGGGCTGGAGTCGGCATGGGCTGGAGCCACGCGATCCGGCCCTGAAGTTGATCGAGTGGCCTGCTGATGGCGGCGAGTGCCGCGATCAGCCGGCCGATGGACCGCGTTACGGCGCCGAGAGCGCCTTCAGCGAGCGCCGCGAGGCCCTTCGGGGTTCCAGCGCCGATGGTCGAGCGCAGCACGAGGCCGAGATTGAACGCGGCGACCTGCAGGTGGTACCGCTTCATGATGTTCTCCTGCCCTCGGAGGTGGACGCGGCGCATTGCGCCGCTCTCGAGAGCGTGGGCGAACGAGCGCTCGATCAGCTCGCCGCGCTTGCGCATGAGGCCCTTGCCCTTCGGTCGCGCGATCCGCTTGCCGTTGCTTCGCGTCGCGTCCCGTGCCTCCTCCTTGCCCTTCCAATTCCTCTTCCCCCGGTTCGGCTCGCTGATGTAGCTCTTGCAGCCGGCCCCGGCCAGCGTCTCCATCGTGTCGTTGGAGTGATAGCCCTTGTCGGCGACGACCTCCTTCCCTGCGTCGTTGCTCAATGCCTCCGCGGTCGCTGGTTCGCTGATGACAGTGATGAGCGCTCCAAACGCACGCGTGAGCGTGTCGTAGATCGTTGTCGTGTCGCCGACGACCGCGTCCTGGATCGTGGCTCCCACGATCGCGCCAGTCTCGAGATCCACCGCGTGTTCGACGGCGTGAGCGAGGTGAGTGCTGCCGTCCTTCATACGCGTGATGCGTGCCTCAGGGTCCACAGGGCTCGTCCAATCGGCGTTCGAGCCCTTCTTCGGCCGCTTCCGATCGACCTTCGCGAGGTCCTCGCGCGTCGGCGTCTCGATCCCCGACTCCTTCGCGAGGTCGGTCAGGAACTCGTCGTACGCGCGGCCATCGTCTCGACGCACGATGCTGCGCAGCGCCGCGTTGGCCTCCATCGTCGAGGAGTCCACGCCGAGCGTCTTACCTTTGAGCAGCCCCTTCTTCGCAACGACCGTCAGCACAAGGTCGAAGGCGGCTTGGTGGGTCTCCAGGTCGAGCCGGGTTCGAATCCGGCTCAGGCTCGAGTGGTCGGGGGTGGCCTCCTCCAGCCGATACCCGAGGAACTTCTTCAGCGAGAGGGAGTCGGCGCAGCGCCAGGCGATGCCACGCTCCGAGTCGATGCCTTCGAAGTACCCGACCATCAGCATCCGCATGTACACCCCCGGAGGGATGCTCGGGCGGCCCCTGCCCGTGGAGTAGAACGGCTCGCAGAGGGCCTCGACCTTCGCGTCGAAGTCGGCCTCCCTGAGCAGCTCGTTCAGCTTCGTGTAGAACGGGTTTCCCGGCACGGTCGGCAGCGAAGTGGTCGGCACCCACAGCTGCTCCTGCCTCTCGCGTGCGCGACGACTCATCGACATGCGCCCATCCTCGCGTACCTCCCGCCGCCGATCACGCTCCAACCGCAGCGGCCGCGGAGTTTTTCAACGGCCTGCTAGCCCCATCTCGTCACGAGCGTCTTAGTGGCCGCCTTCGATCGGTGATCGAGGCGGCCGCTGGTCGTTCCAGAGCAGAGGCGGTGCCTTGACCGCCCTTCAGTGCTTCCGTAGCGCCCGAAATCGAGCCCAAATAGGGCTGATGAGCCTGCGCGGCCATGCAGGTCCCTCGGCAATGAAGCCGGTCAGCGCAGGTACCGCGGCGGAGCCGCGGCTACGCCGCGCGTAGTCGCTCGAATGCCTCGACGAACAGCTCGCGCCACGGATGATGCTCGCTGAGGTGGATCCAGATCCGCCTCGCGGTCGAGCGGATCCGGGCGCCGATCTTCAAGAGCTGCAGGCGGATCGTCCCGCACTACGCCCTTGCCATGGCC
>JABSRR010000303.1 GCA_013215025.1 Pseudomonadales bacterium | reverse complement strand
GTAGTAGTCAGATACAACACCAACATTTGCTGATAAGCCTTCAACCGCAGCAGCCGGCGCAGCAAAACCTGCGATAGATGCAGCAGCGATGCTTGCAGATAGTAGTTTTTTCATAGTTTTCTCCAGGTAGTTTTATTTAAAACTTTTGTTAAACAACTTAGTTAACGTGCTTGAGTCCCCTTTGCTTAACCTAAATGTTAATGGTTAAACAAACACGCATTGCTTGTGCCCATGAATTTAGCATAGCCCGTGCCATATTTTTAAATGACCATTAAAAACAAGCACTTAAGCTAAAAACTCACGAACACTGAACCAGCGCACTGAGATAGCGCACTTATTTCTTGCACGTTTGGGGAGCATGTTTCCAAAATAGTGCACGAAATTGGTAGCCTTGCTTGAACTCAGACAACTGAGCCACAACAGAGGCAAATTTATATCCGCCATAACGTAAAAATTTCGGCATCTACCGAAACTTTTTGCGCTACAACGAGATGGTAAAAAACAATATTTACTTTTAAAAAACAGACACTTAAAAATTAAAAATAATCGCAAAACAGGATTAAATAAAAAAACTGAGGCCAGGTAAAAAGTGCAGGCTGGAAGAAATTTTGGGGGATAGCGAGCGTCGCTGAGCGAAGTATATGCTGCGATTCCTTGGTAGCTAATGCAAATATAACTATAAAGTCTAAATAATCTGCTTACATACATTGCTTATTTGAGGCTTTTGTTATCCATATCCATATTTGCACCATTTAAGCACAGGTTTTCAATAAAACCCAGTCTAGGCACGTTTTTTTTACGAAAAAATGCGAAACCAAGCCCATTCTTTTGCCAATTCAGCATTTAAATTGAAACAATTGACAATTCAGCAAGTTAAAACACATTTCTCAGGTATTCTATATTGACTCTGTTACAATTTAATTACCTATTGTTTTCATCTCAAATTACGTGACTTATTGCCATGCCAGATAAACCCTTCGACAGTCTTAAAAACGATATCATTGCCGCACTTCATCCCGATAACGTCGTGCAGCAGCTGAGCAAACAAGCTGACAAACTGCTGTCAGAGCAGCAGCGAGATGAACTGCAGCGCAGCTTGCAAATAATCATGCAATCGAGCTTGAGTAAACTAGACTTAGTCACGCGCGAGGAATTTGATACCCAAGCAGCGATTTTAGCCAAAACACGGGCCAAAGCCGAACAGCTTGAAACGCAGCTAAACCAATTACTGGCCGAGTTAGAGCAGCAAAACTCGCCCTAGCCAATATTCAATCAGGAGAAATGGATGTCTCTTGCAACACTTAAAAGCCGTGCCCAGCTTGGCTTTGCCAGCCCTGCTGTGACGGTGGAGGTGCACTTATCCGCAGGTTTACCGGCATTTAACCTGGTTGGCCTTCCTGAGGCATGCGTCAAAGAAGCCAAAGAGCGTGTGCGTTCTGCCATTTTAAACAGTCAGTATGATTTTCCTGCCAGTCGCATCACCGTTAATCTTGCCCCGGCCGACTTACCCAAAGATGGCGGGCGCTTTGATCTAGCGATAGCGCTGGGCATTTTACTGGCCTCTGAGCAACTGAAACTATCTCCAGCACAAACAGAAAGCCTATTGTCTACCGAGTTTATTGCCGAGCTGAGCCTATCTGGTGCACTTAAAGGGGTAAACGGCCTGCTTGCCAGCGCAATTTGCACCAAAAAAGATCGCCGACATCTCTGCGTCAGCAGTGATAACCAAGCTGAAGCCGCATTAGTTGACCCTAAAAACCTGCACGGTGCGCATTTATTGTCCGTTTGTCAGCATTTACTCGGCCAAACATTACTTGAGCCATGCCAATCCGCCGCCACAACGAACTCTTGTGAGCACTCTCGCCTAGGTCAGGTCAATGATTTTGCCGCGGTTCGCGGCCAACAGCAGGCCAAACGCGGCTTAATGATTGCCGCAGCAGGCGAGCATAACCTATTGATGAATGGCCCAGCCGGCTGCGGCAAAACCATGTTGGCGAAATGCCTGCCCAGCATAATACCTAAGCT
>JABSRR010000302.1 GCA_013215025.1 Pseudomonadales bacterium | reverse complement strand
CGTGTTAACTTATCATGGCTAATCAGATTTACGGGAAAATGACCTCGTAGGGCTAAATTCAGGTGGGACTGGAGTGACTGCAATTCTACTCGTGCCGAGTCACACTGATGTGTTAAGAATCCCAATGTAGAGGTTAACACCTCTGTTAGTGAATTTAGTTGCACATAGTTATGTAGCTCGTTTGATATTTTGTTTAAAATACCTTGTAAGTTTGTAACAAGCGAGTTTACATGGTCACTAAGTTTGAGGACATGTTCTCGATTTTTCGCAATCGCTTCAACACTTGAGTTGAGTATGAGAACCAGATCCCTCTGATTTGCAATAATGTCATGCTGATTGGAGGCAAGTGTACGTATACGGTTGGAATTTGCTGAAGATCGGGCGTAGTTACTGATCGATAATCCAGTCGTGAGTATACCTAACAAAAATGGTAAGGAACGTTTCTTTCGTCTTGGTTTGGTTTTGACCACCCCTCTTGGTGGGGTGTACTGGATTATTTCCTGTTCCGGTTCGTATGGATCCACGTCGTTTTCGTTTAAAGAAAGATAGATAGATGCTAGATCGTCATACTGCTTATCAATAGTGGTCACTTCGGTGACTAACTGTGTTATTCTCGATTTTAAACCTTTTCCTGCAGAAACGGTAAACAAGTGCGCATCTTCTGCATAGGCGTTGTCTGTTTTTATGGCGCCATAGTATGAGCTTTCCATAAAGTCGAAGTACGCTTGCGCTTGGGCTTGAAATGCCAAAGTGGTATTCTTCAATTGTTTTACATAATCGAGATGGCCTTGTAAGGGCAAAGATATTGATAAGAGCCATGTGTCACCGGCGATTCGAATATTTTTGTCTAGTTTCCGGATTATGACTGGGGGTACTTGCCTTATGATTTTAGAGAGCGGTTCATTCGGTCCTATTGGTTCCTGTTGCGTCCCTACTGTTTCGGTAAAGGCCAATACCATCGCGGTTACACGGAGAATTTGTATGCTCACGAAGTGCACGGGACATCTTCGCGAAGTGTGCATGTTTGCGATTTTACAGCCTAAAGTGCCAATCCTGCAAATCTGTAACAGAGTATTGCAGAACTGGGTTATGGCGTGCTCGAGGACAGTTTGTATTTAAACCTTATATCCTTTAATACACATCATAATGTGCTGCGCTGGAGGTCAGTTTGTACTTAAACCTTATAACCTATATAGCACAACACGAATTTGGCAGTTTTATGCAAAGTACCTGATCTCACAGTCGCTGATCTGTATGTACGAGGCACAGGTACCCGATAAAGTGCTGCTTGAACAGGCCATACAGCGATATATGGCAAGTCCGGGGCCGTCCAAATGTTACGTTACCAGCAACACCTGGGATCTTGGAGACGAAGTCCCTGACATGGTGGTCGTTTACTTTTCCGGGGAAAACCAAGCATTTAGATCCCCATGACGTTGATCCTAATCATTGATAGCCTTGGTTGCTTAATACCATCTTTCCAGGTGAACACGAAGGACTTACGCTCGCCGATAGCTTGTGCCAATTTTGCGCAGAATTTCACGGTCATAGAAAGGTGGCTTGTCTCCGTTCCCTTTATTTATTTAGTTGACTGAATTCTGAAGCACCACAGGTCACACCCCGGGTAACTGCTAGTGTGGGGCACCCGTGGAGGTCAGATCTCAGTATCTCGTGCGACGAGGCGAGATATCGCTTATTCGTCCAAGTCAGAGCTAATCGTTCGCAATCACCTGCTGGAGTCGCCCACTTGAAGTTATTTTCTACATTTGACTAAAAGGTTCACCTAATAAGTTCAAAACCAGTCGCAAGATGAATAGCCAATTCATCTACAAGCTTTTGACAGTGGTTCCATCCGCTGTTCGGTTGGGTGACTTCGCGTAGAAACTTCCCCCGGTGGCATCACCGCACTGCCGGAGTAGTGAATCTACATCACCGCCTAATAAGTCGGAGAACGTATCTAACTACTTGCGAGCGTCGGTCTTGGGGTATCGTGTCAATGGTGACCGTCGGTCAGACCCCTCAGACTGCTCAAAAAG
>JABSRR010000301.1 GCA_013215025.1 Pseudomonadales bacterium | reverse complement strand
CTCAAAACGCTAGTGCGCCGTATCTGGATCTGAGAGACGCTCACGGGTAAAAATAGATGACTCGTTTGGCAGCTCTAGTGTGTCGTCTCGCTCAACTATCCACTCACGCCTAACGTCAGGCAAACCCTTTCTGACATCAATCTCGCGCTCAGGATCAGTATAACTACCTGATGTGTCATAAACTCTTACCGCAGGGTTTTCCTCATAGGCGGGTTGATCTGGGTCAGAACCAGCAATAAGCGTAGGCGTTAGCGTGATTTCACGCATCGGCACCTGAATGTCATCACGCGAACCCTGCACGTATATCTTATGAGAGTTTGGAAATGGCTGAACCGAATCGGTGTCTACTTCAGCAATTGCGGCAAGGTTTTGAACGGATTTCTCTTTACTCATAAGATATGCCTCTTAACGGTGGTGCAGTCTAGTACGGGCTTGTCTTAAAAAACGATGATAGATTAGAGCGATGAGAAACAAGTGACAGCACCGGTGGGACAGTAAGCGACTAGAATAGCAGCGAGCGTCGAGTGCATTGCCAGCTTGTTCCCTCCGCGAGCATAATCTCGATCAGGTATTACGGGTATTTCTCAGCCTATACTTATTCCCTCTACTGATTATGCTTATGCAATGTATCAGACGGAAATATACTGCGGCACCCCGACAAGCAATTTATCTAATTCTACTTAGCCTAGACGCTATGCGCAATCAATCATTGCGTGTTGGCCAGATTAATGCCTTTAAGTAGCGCCAGAGGCTATTGTCTTTTAAGACCATATAATCGATTTTATCATACCAGCGCGCAAGGCCTTCTGGGTCACTGAAGAAATCACCGCGGGTTCGCATTTTTTGCGATACATCTAATTCTCTCACCACACGCGCTGGACTCCCGGCGACAATCACGTTTGCCGGCACATCTTTTGTCACCGTTGCATTTGCAGCGACAATCGAATTTTCACCGATAGTAACACCTTTCAACACCGTTGCCCGGTCACCCAACCAAACATTATCAGCGATCACGATTGGCGTGTAATCTTTGGGCCTAGCTGCACGATCATAGATGCCATGCCAGTCTGAATCGGCTATATAGACACCGTTAGCCATCATCACGCTATCACCAATGCGAATGCTGTGGCCCGAACTGATGCGGCAGCCTGGGCTGATCATCACATAATCGCCAATAATGATCTCACCCTCCTCAGGCTCATTACCCCACACGCCAATCCGCGTGCGCTGGTCTGGTTCTGAGATGACGGTAGCACATTTGCCAATCTGAATTCTTGGGCCACCGATTTCGGTATACCATGGCTTCATAAACGTATGATGATCGCCCAAGGCATCACACTTTGGAGCAATAAAGTGCTCGGTGTACCAAAATCGAAACTTAAGATAGATTTTTTTATACCAATAGGGTCTGAGATCTTTGCGCATAAAATTATCAACAGCTGGAAAGCTGCGCATTATGAAACATCGGGCGGATATTTGCTAATCTCGCTAGCATTCCTAAAGCTTGCCAGTTAGTATGCAAACGATAATGAAAAGAATAATAAGGAGCCAAGCCCAATGATCTTGGTGTTTAAACTATTAACTGCGATGGCATGGATGCTGATTTTGTTCAATCTTTTATCTCCGTTCTCGGCGCCCCTGGCGAACATTTTAAACTGGACAGGTGTAGGCTTAATCTTTGCCCACGCAATTGAGCTTGTCTTATATCTGCCGGTGATACAACGCGCTGGCGGCAGCCGCATGTATCATTCAATGCAAACGCTTATCTTTGGCTATGCACACTTTATGCAGATGCAGCAGTCTATCGCATCAAAAAACACGTAAGCCAAACTCTACACTGATATTGAGGTCGCTATGCCGGCAAATCGATTCGACAACTTAGCTATTGCACTGGCGCAATTTCTAATCAAGCACCCTCTTTGGGTTATCTTTGCCAGTATTATAATCACCAGTGCTGTGACAATGGGTGCGTCAAAGCTTAGCTTCTCAAATTCATACCGGATATTTTTCTCTGATGAGAACCCAGAACTTAAAGCATT
>JABSRR010000300.1 GCA_013215025.1 Pseudomonadales bacterium | reverse complement strand
TGAGATGAACCTACCAAGTTCATCCGAGAAGTACCATAAAGAAAAGTTCGAATATTCATAAGTCATTGGCTATTAGCATTCGGACCTTTATCGAGGTAGGACAGCCAGTCACCTGACTACCCCCTCACAGATCCCAGCGAGCGGTACTACCGCACTGGGCTCCTCAGTAAATCTCACTTCCGTCTCAGACAAAGTGTTTAACTCTTGGCTTAGGAATCCTACTGTTTTGTAGCACAACCTTGAAGTCAGTCCAGTTATAACTTCTTTTCTGACTTCTACGATTCAGCCACTTGTAAAGAGCATGAATACAATAGTAATAATATTGACCCAGTCTTTCGTAGTTTCCTTTTATTCCAAAGTAGTTATAATGACCTCTCATCTTACTGGCAGCTATTCTCATGAGCTCTGATACTTTCTTGAGGTTTCTCATATTCTTGATCCATAGCTTAAAATCAGCTATGCTTTTTCTCTGTTTCTTGGCAGATGTCTTCTTTTGCAAATAGGACTTACTATTACATCCTGATTGCCATCGAAATTCAAAACCCAGAAATTCAAAGCTTTCACTTTGTTCTGGATTTAACTTGGTAAAACGAAGCAAATTTGTTTTCTCTGAAGCTACGGATAAATTGAATTTCGCCAATCTATCTGGTAGCATTTCATAGAAGAGTTCTGCATCGGCTTTCTTCTGAAAGAAACAGACGAAGTCATCGGCATAACGGACTATTCCAATATTACCCACACTTTGCTTTCTAACTCTGTGATCAAACCACAGATCAAGTACATAGTGCAGATAGATATTGGCAAGCACAGGAGAAATAATCCCTCCCTGCGGTGTTCCAGATTCAGGCCGAATCACTTCACCATCATCAAGAATTCCTGCCTTCAACCATTTTCCTATCAGCTTAATAAAAGCTCTGTCATCTATACGATGCTCAAGCATTTTAAGAAGCCAACCGTGATCAAGATTGTCAAAGAAACCTTTTATATCTGCCTCAACTACCCAATTATGAGGTTTATCCCTAGCTTCTGTGCAGACTTGTCGAACCGCATCATGACATCCCAACACTGGACGATAACCGTAGCTGAAGCCTTTAAAGTCAGCTTCATAGATACTTTCCAGAATTTTACTGGCTGCATACTGGACGATTTTATCTTCAAGCGAAGGAATTCCAAGAGGCCTCTGTTTGCCATTAGCTTTAGGAATATAATGACGACGGATAAGCTTTGTTTTGTAGCTCTTCCGTTTAAGCCGTAAGACCAGATTTTGAAGATTCTCATCCAAATCTGTCTCATAGCTATCCCAGTCACAATTATCCACTCCAACGCTAGCTCTTTTATTCAATTGATAAAAAGACCAACGAAGATTAGCTTCATTCAGAAGTCGATAAATACCTCCGAATCTGTGACGGGAATCATTCTTTGCCTTGTTGTTTATTCCTCTCAGTGAGGTTTGCATGATTTCAATCAGCCTATCTTAACTGTTCATGTTTCCTTTAAGAGCTACGATTTACTGTCGTTCCCTTCCCCGTGTACGTGGCTTTCCCACGCTCTGAGTACTATGAAACAATCTGACTCCCGAAGTCTCTTCTGAGCTTCTCCGCTTTACGTTGAATACTCATACCTCAAGCAAGGAGGAAGAAAACGGGTCTCCCAAGTTCACTCATAAACTCTTTATACATGCGACGCGTTAGATACTCCGACAGGACCCATTGGTACAGCTCGCTCGTTCTAATAACACTGTAACGGATATTGACTTCCACTCCAGGTAAAGTGTCGTCTCCTGTAAATACGGTTAACGAAGCTAAATCGCCTCAGGAGGGATCGGCCTCCCTGCCGCCTGCATAATTCGCTGTGTACGCTTCACCTCGATTGTTCAGTTCAAATTCAGCCTCAATAAAGCCAAAGAAGACTTCCGCAAGAGGTGCAACACTCGCTACGAATGGTTAGCGAAACCTTATTCGATCAGGACTTTCACCTGAAAAGTTTACAAGCGCTTTCCTTGGCGCTCACCTGGTACTTTACTCCCTAATTTTAGGAAAAATATCGG
>JABSRR010000299.1 GCA_013215025.1 Pseudomonadales bacterium | reverse complement strand
GCGAGGGTTGTGATGTCGCCTTAGCAATTATGCCTTCGTACCAATACCCACAAACTGTTTTTCCGCTAATGATGTTAATGGATAACTATTATGGGGCACCGCCTGAGCAAGAGGTGTTGGTGCTACCAAGCAACGGTGGCGTGGTGCGTTTTGATTTCATCTTTGAAAGCTTAGGCAATACCGCTTTAAAGCTGCGCCGATGGGCGACGGTGACATTACCTAATGGTCTGCAAATGTCCGGTATCGGTGTGGGTACACGCAAGCCTAAACCTGGCATGCCGCATATTGAGGAAAATAAAGCCTTCAGTATCTTAAAAAATTACCCAGATGGGCTGTATATTTATACCTTACATGCCGCTGACTTTAATGATTTAAGTAAAGTAGAGTCAACCAGCTTTTACATCTATAAAGGTATAAACCCACCACAATAACGGCTTATTGCGTTGGCAATTTTATATATAAATAGACCCCGCAAGGGGTTTTTTTATGCCTGCACATATCAGCGGGCGACGATGTAGCTTTTTAGCTTTACTGCGAATACTTAGCAATAAAGTGCTCTGGCTCTGCCATGGCTACGGCAATCTGCTGCGCTGCCTCTGGCTGGTCTAAGGTGACTGCCAGCATAGCCTCTGTGCTTTGTTGGTAAGCACGATCAGGCCAGGCCTCAGTTAATAAAAAGAGTATTGCCTCGGCTAAGGTGTCATTCGCATGCGAGGTCACCATAATCATCGCATGCTGTGCCTCAACCCCCTCGATCAACAGCGTAAGATCTTCAATCAGATCATGCGCCTGCGCGCAGCCTGGGCCCCAGCAAACAAAATACACTACACCCTGATCAACCAATGATTGCACCAAGGCAGCAAGGCTTGCATTGCTTAAGCGCGTAAAATCAGCGGTTAATAAACACAGACGATGTGGGCGTCTTGACGAGACGGTATTTGACGAGGCTGTATTTGATGAGGCGGTATTTGACGAGCTTATATTCGAAGAGCCTAGAGCTGGCAAAGTTTGCCCTGCTGTCAGCGTGATAAGCTCAAGCGCGTACGCGCCAAACTGATCAAACTGGCGCCGCACAGCGAGCTCTGCGCTAGTCAGCACGTGCGCTAATTACCCAGTGATGCAGCAAACTATAGTCTGCGGCATCACCTTGTAAATCGCTGGTTAATTCAGCATCAGCGCCAGAGGTAGACAATTGCTCGCTATGTTGTCCTTGGTTTTCGGCAGCTTCTGCAATTGCCCATAATTTTTTCGCCAATATGCGCAAGCTCTCAGGGCTGCCGTGCAGGTAAATTTCACTCGCGTCATGGTTTTTTTCAAGACTTAGTCGATGTTTCATCATGGCTTCTTGCTCATCTCTTATTGCTTATGGGTTTGTGTAAAAACAACCATGGTATAGCCCTTGATGCGCCAGGGCAATTGCCAAAATATCGGCTTTTTTGCCGCTTTCTCTGTCCAGTGGGCTTCAGCCGCGAGTGACTGGGCCGTGATTTTTTGAACATCTCGACAGGGCAAATTAAGCTTACTATCAAGGCAATGGGCAATATCTAAACCATATATAACAACCAAGTGAATAGTAAATAGTAAACACTGATCGAGCAGCGAGGTCGAGATGAAAACAACGGTATTACAAGCAGCGATGTTATCCACAGTTGTGTCCATCAGTGCGTGCTCAAAAGTTTCCGATTCAAATCCGCAAGCGCAATTTGACGACGCAAAGGCAATAATGATTCAAGAGCTATCGGGCAGTCAAAATCTGCGATTATTTCAACCACAATTCACAGAGTCGTTAGATGGTGTAGCATTTTACCCACCATTTAATGTGATTAGTGAAGATAATCAATTTATCTTATCCATGTCGGCCGAGCAGGCGGTTGATCAGCTGATTATTAATGGCGAGGTTAAAACCCTAACAAACGGTAAAGCCTGGCAAGAAAGTGTGCCATTAGACTATGGCGATAATGTGTTTAACTACCGTATTGAGCAAAACGGGCAATTTATTGAAAAAGAAGTGACGGTGCGTTACAACGGTGTACTGGGCCATATCCAAGAAGATCCT
>JABSRR010000298.1 GCA_013215025.1 Pseudomonadales bacterium | reverse complement strand
CGGCGTCATTCCCCGGAAACGCTTCAAGTCCTTAAAGATGGCAACAGGCGAATAGCTTTGGACCCTGGGCGGGTTTTGCATCGCCTGCGAGTGATTAGCCAATCAAAAACTAAAGTCGCGGCAGCTGAAAAGCTTGGCCTTAGTCAGCCGGGCGTTTTTATGTTCATCAAGCGCTATGCGCCGCACGGCATCGAAGACGCGTTGCAAGATTACGAAGAAGCTTACGGCGCGCCACTTTTGGAGGATGCGGCATGAATAAAGACGTACAACGCAATGCCGGTTTGGCCTTTGGAATAGTGTTTCTGGTCTTGTTTTTAGCGCTTTATAGCGAGGGGGTGGCCTAATGAAACACCAAGCGGTTTTAAAACCTGAGCGCGCATACATCACGAAGCGAAACGATTTTGACAATTCGTTATGGGCTCAACAGGAGGCCGAGCGCCTTGCAATAATCGATGGAGATTTAGAAGAGGCAAAGCGGCGGCGTGATGCAGTAACGGATTTAAGGGCAAAGGGCCGTAAATCGCAACTAAAGCCGCCGCCTGCTGGCATCATCCGAGCGCTAGGCCCACGCGATGCAATCAGCAATATGTTGAAAGACCGCTTTCTTGAAGAGCGCCACGGACGCACAGCCTTACAGCTTCGTGACTACATGGTCTGCCGAGAGGTCCACATGGGCGGTTCAGGCGATCTTGTTTTCATCGACGGCAAGCAAGCAGGTGATCTAGCGGACAAGATACACGGACTCAGGCAGGGGCAGAGAGCTGTTGCAGCTGGTGAGGCTACCTTGCCTGCGCAGAGCTTCATTCGGCCTGTCACAGGGCTTGTGTGTGGACATGTGACGTTGTTGCAAGCTGGTCGGCAGATCGGAGGCGATACGACTAAGTGCAAAGCTCGCGTGAAAAGCGCCCTGAAACAATATCTTGAGGCCGCGGAGCCGTATTTTGTCTAGGGGTTGTATAAGTCGCGAATATGGGTATGGTTACCACAATCGCAGAGCTGACTTCAGGTCGCTTGCGCGGGGCAACTTCCAAAAATTCAGTTTGCGAGCAGCGGCCACTTTGAGTTGCGTCTCCAATATGTGTGGTCCCCGGCCACTGTTCGCAATCCTTCTACATGAGGTGAGAGATGGCGAAGTCCATTCCAGTTAATCTGCCCAAAGGCCTTGAGGGCGCAGAGCCGCTGCTGGACCACGAAACAGCAGATGACCTTGCTCATTTGCGCACGGTTATAAGAACAGCCCTCAAGGTCGCTGGCGCAAAAGAAACCGGTTGCGGCTTTGGTGCCTCAAGTTTCGAAGGCGGCAAAGGAATGGCCGACGTTTCAGTCAAGTTCGGTAGCCGCAGATACATGATTGAAATTCACGACCTAGGGGCTGAACATGAATAACGAGCAGTTGATCAAGAAACTCCAAGACATGGCTTGGCCTGACTGCCGCGTGTCTATCGAGGTGAGCCCTCGAACATCTGGCGTTGCTACTTCAACGCCACGGCACGTAACAAGTTATTCGGTCAAAGAGTTCATCGAAATGCTTACCGTTGAACAACCCCAAACCCCCAATACCCAATCCAGTGAGGGGGAGAGCACTGAGACGATGGTTGAAGCTCCGACAAAAGAGGAGTTAGAGACCCTTCTTGAAACAGTTGCCCCGGTTGGTGTTCCGCTTCTTGGACCCAACGGCACCACACACCCTGAACAGCAAGACTAACAAGTTTCCGGCAAGGCTACTAATGAGTCCCTAATTCATGGGCGCGAGGGTTTTCTCCTTTGTTTGACTTGCGCTTGGCCTTGCCGGTCCCCTGATACCTCTCAACACAAAGCTAGGAAAAGAACACCTTCGTTGAGGAGCGTTCTCCCGAAACTGCGCCCGCTTCGTGTTGAGAGGTGACTTTATTTAAAAAGGAATGACATCATGGCAGCTCTACAACTCAAAGTGCCCACTTGGAAACAAGCGGCAGAATGGATTTTGGATAGTGCAGGCACTTGGCTTGCGTTTTACATTTTGAAAGAATGGCTCATCGACGAGTCTAAGAACCTCGCTGATCAGCCTCTCATCACTGC
>JABSRR010000297.1 GCA_013215025.1 Pseudomonadales bacterium | reverse complement strand
AGCCTCAATGTTAATTTTTATCTGGAGTCCCTATGGCTATCGAAAGAACATTATCTATTATTAAACCTGATGCGGTAGCAAAAAATATCATTGGTAAAATCTATAGCCGATTCGAATCGAATGGTTTGACGATTGTTGCGGCTAAAATGCTTCATATGGATGATGTCAAAGCAGGGGGCTTCTATGCTGAGCATAAAGAGCGCCCATTTTATGCTGAATTAGTCGAATTCATGACCTCTGGCCCAGTGGTAGTTCAGGTGCTTGAGGGCGAGAGTGCGATCACTAAAAATCGTGAATTGATGGGTGCAACTAACCCTGCCGACGCTGATGAAGGGACTATTCGCAAAGATTTTGCCGAATCGATGGGCAAAAATGCCGTACATGGCTCTGACTCGCCAGCCTCTGCTGAGCGTGAAATCGCTTATTTCTTCTCTAAAGAAGAAATTTGTCCTCGATGATCTAGGCTGTAGTCAAATAGTCTTGATATTTTAGCGCACCTAAAAAGCCATAGCCTATGTCAGTTGATGTAACGTCATTATCACCATTTATAGATGCCGATACGGGTAAGATTAACTTGCTCGGCTTATCAGTGTCGCAAATGGAGGCGTTTTTCTTAAGCCTTGGAGAAAAGCGATTTCGTGCGCATCAGGTGCTTAAGTGGATTCATCACCTTGGTGCTGAGTCTATTGACGATATGAGTAATGTGTCGAAAAAGCTGCGTGCATCGCTGCAGGATATTTGTGAAATTCGTGCGCCAGAAATCGTCTGGCAAAAAGATTCGCATGACGGTACGCGCAAGTGGGCTTTGCGCGTAACCGGTGGTTCCTTGGTTGAGGCGGTGTTTATCCCCGACGGTGAGCGCGGCACCTTATGCGTGTCTTCTCAAGTAGGTTGCTCTTTAGATTGCAGCTTTTGCTCAACCGGTAAGCAAGGTTTTCAGCGCGACTTAAAGCTATCAGAGATTATCGGTCAAGTATGGCTAGCGGCAAAGTCATTCGATTCCTTAAAGCAGGGTGCTAAACGGCGCGTCACTAATGTCGTAATGATGGGCATGGGTGAGCCGCTATTAAATTTTGAGCCTGTAGTGGACGCCATGAATTTGATGATGCATGACTATGGCTATGGCATTTCCAAGCGACGGGTCACTTTGAGTACTTCTGGTGTTGTGCCGGCGTTACAAAAGCTCAGCGCGGTTACCGATGTGTCGCTAGCTATATCCTTGCATGCGCCAAATGACGAATTACGCAACCAGCTTGTGCCGATTAATCGCAAATATCCGATTGCTGAGCTGTTGTCGGCGTGTCGCGATTATATGGCTGATTTACCCGATTCGCATCGCGTTACCACCATTGAATATACCTTGATTAATGAGGTGAACGATGCGGTTGCGCAGGCGCATGAGCTTGCAACATTGCTGAAAGATTTTCCCTGCAAAATTAACTTGATTCCGTTTAACCCCTTCGATCTCTCGGATTATCGCAGACCTAGTCGAAATCGGGTGTCTCGTTTTCAAGATGTGCTGATTCAGCAAGGTTTTGTTACAACCGTACGCACAACCCGCGGTGATGACATTGATGCAGCCTGTGGTCAGTTGGCCGGGCAGGTTGCAGATAAAACCAAGCGTGCTGAACGTCATTTGAAGCGACATGCGCAAAAAAACAGCGATACCAGCATTGTGCGCATTGTTGAATAGCGCTGGTAATTACTCCAAGTATCCTTACAATAATCTTTCTATCTTTTCAGCCTAGAGCGTGATTATGCGATTGATTGTCCTGAGCTTGATGATATTTGTCGTCAGCTGTGTTACCACTGAAACGAGCAGTTTTAGCAAAAATAAGTCGGTCGAAAAAGAAGTCGAAGCGCGCGTGCAGGTAGCCTTGCAGTATTTGCAGCAGGGCGAGCCCGAGATGGCGATCTACCATATGAAAGAGATTGTGGATAAGCAGCCTAAAGAAGCTCGAATCCATGAGGTGCTGGCGCTCGCCTTATGGGATACCGGTGAGTTCTCTTTGGCAAATTCACACTTTAAGAAAATGACCCGCTATGATCCCGGGTATTCCAGGGGCAGGGTTAAC
>JABSRR010000296.1 GCA_013215025.1 Pseudomonadales bacterium | reverse complement strand
CTCAAGGCTTGAGGGCTGAGAGCCTGAGTACTCAGGATTTGGAAAACTTGAGGGCTCGGAATTTGAGCCATTTGAGGCATTTGAGGTCTTAGACAACTTAGTGTTTATCGGCTTACTTGCTACGGCCATAAAGTTTACCGCGGTCGAAGCAGAGAGACTGTAAGCCTTCGTGAACGGATTCACTGAAACGCCAACTGCAGGCTGCATATCGCATTGGCTAGCTGCAAGAAGCTGATACATTTCGCGCGGCTTTACAAATCTTCGCCAATCGTGAGTGCCGCGCGGCAACCAGCGCAATATATACTCAGCCCCAATAATCGCAAACAGCCAAGATTTAAGGCTGCGATTCAGCGTAGCAACGACCTGCATGCCGCCAGGTTTTACCGCCGCGCCGCAGGCCTGCATAAACGCGGGTAAATCATCCACATGTTCGACCACCTCCATATTTAGCACCACATCAAATTGACGTTGCTGCACCACGCTAATGTCGCCATGAAGGTATTCAATCGATAGATTAGCTGCGCGGGCATGCGCGCGAGCGATAGCAATATTCTTTTCCGCTGGATCAACCCCAGTAACCTGAGCGCCAAGTTTAGCCATTGCCTCAGAGAGCAAACCTGCACCGCAACCAATATCTAATACTGTCATTGAAGAAAAGTTAGGCTCAAGGCGCTTAGCAAAATGCTGTTTCATTGCCCGTTTGATATACGGCACTCTAATGGCGTTGAGTTTATGTAATGGCCACATGGGCCCCTCAGCGTCCCACCAAACCTCGGCCAATGTATTGAAACGCGCAATTTCTTGATCAATCTGGGTATTCATAATCACAGCTAACTAAATATTGCTTTATTTACGTAACAGACTTGCTCTAAGATGCTTTCGCCCTAGAATTGCTCATTAATTAGACGGTTTTCAACCGTTCTGCATCTAAGCAATTATTGCTCGCGTATCTACGAGTTTAGTTTCAGCTAGGAGCCACTATGAACCTTGGATTTTCCGAAGAGCAGCGCTTTATTCAGGAGCAAGCCAATAACTTTCTATCCGATCAATGCCCTATCGCAGCGGTTCGGGATGTTCTAGAAAGCAATAAAGATTTTGATCAATCACTTTGGCAACAGATGATTGAGCTTGGCTGGACCGCATTATCTATCCCGGAAACATACGACGGCTTAGGCCTGGGCTTTTTAGAGCTCTGCCTGATTGCTGAAGAATTGGGTAAAGTTTTGGCACCGGTGCCGTTCTTAAGCTCCGTTGTGCTGGCGACTGAAGCGATTAAGGCCTCAGAAACCGCTATTCAGCAACAGTGGCTACCGCAGTTAGCCAGCGGTGAAAAAGTCGGCTGTGTCTCACTCAACCCGGAATATGCCAAGCTAAGTATTGATAAGCAGCAGCTTAGCGGAAGCATATGTCCCGTTTTTGACGGCGGCATAGCTGACTTTGTCGTGTTCGCCTACGCTCAGCAATCGGAGATTAAGTTTGGCTTAGCCGAACTGGATCAGGCGGGCGTCTCGATTACCACCCTTGAATCCATGGACCCTAGCAAGAACATTGTAAAGCTAGATTTTGATAAGGCTGCATTTACCGTGCTAGAAATAACTGATGGCGCAGCGCAATTAAGCAATAAACTCCTTAATACAGCTGCCGTCATCACTGCATTTGAACAGTTTGGTGGCGCTGAGAAAGCGATGCAAACCGGTATTGAATATACCAAAAACCGTTATGCTTTCGGTCGTCAAGTCGCTTCATTCCAAGCCATCAAGCACAAGTTCGCCGACATGTTTGTCGCGCTAGAGTTAGCAAAATCTAATGCCTATTATGCAGCATGGGCACTATCAACCGACGCGGACGAATTAGAGCTTGCCGCAGCTACCGCGCGCGTCAGTGCCAGTGATGCGTTCTATGATATCAGTAAAGAAAATATCGAGGTACACGGCGGTATGGGCTTCACCTGGGAATTTGACTGTCACTTGTATTATCGCCGCGCGCAGTATTTATCGGCGGTCATTGGTACCCAACCGCTATGGCAAGACAAATTGGTTAATGCATTGATCAAGCATGGCGTTGCTGCCTAGTACTTTGATTG
>JABSRR010000295.1 GCA_013215025.1 Pseudomonadales bacterium | reverse complement strand
GGCTGACTCCATGCACACTGTGTCCGGGAATTTCTCGATGACGACGTTATACGACGCAATGAAATGGTGCAGAACAGCCGAAGTGACATCGGCATGCGGACTGCCGGTGGCTGCGTCATAATCGGCATGACGGGCATGGGTACAGAGACATTTGATTGCATCATTCCAGAGTGGTTGCGAATGTTGGCAGCAAATGCAGACACTGGAACGTATATCGACTGTGATTGCCTCATTTGAGCTCCATGCGGGTGGAGAATTTGTCTCTGGGGCCTCTTCCGATAAGACATGTTGAACTTGTAGTAACAACCTCAAAAATCAATAGTAATAAATACCGTACATCATAAAAATACAAAATAAAGAAACAAGGCACACATACACTCAATCAATGTCCATTCGTTCAAGCCTACCCTGCGCAAAATCGTCGATCGTAGCCGAATTTCAAAGTTAAACGGCAGAAATCGGATGGAATGTTCTGTTCAGACTCCTCCGAATATACCAAACGTACAGCTTGCTGAACGAGTCGTAGTTCAAAAAGTTCGGGTTCTGTTCGTTGAGATTGCGAAAAATGAAGAACACGTTCCTTTGAGCATCCATCAAGCAGGACCTGCGTATCGGTATTGTATTCCAGCAAGCTGAATATGGACGATGATCCACAAGTCGTGTTCGTCCCTTTTTGTGATGTACTCAGTCCGTAGCCACAGGTACACACTCTCTGTCATGTCCACGTAAAAAATCATCCGAGAGTACACTGGAAAAAATCCGATCATTTTGTCGAAGAGTGCAAATGGAATCATGATTTACTTCAAATTGCTTGCGCTGTCGTTTCCGCAGCGCCAAGTTGTTGAGCGTACCAAATATATTGTACCCGATGCAGGCACCGAACTGGTTGATGAGCACCTCGCAGTCGATCACCGTGGCGCCGCGGCGGCTTGATTGGCTGGCGGCTTTGAGAATCTCGCTGCGATACCAGTCGTTGTGCTCCATGAGCTGCTCCGTCTTGATGTCGTAAATGAGGCCAGAACTTGCAAACTTGGCGGACGAAAAGTACTTGGCCAGGGTCCAGGGAGCCTCCTGTGGAGGAGTCATCGCAAACGAATACAATGGAGGCCCACTGACACGAATCGCGTTTGTTGTTGTTGCTTTGGCTGGTCAACGATGTCACAAATGGTCTCAGAGCACATCCAAGATGGGTTGATCAGGATCCGTTGCCCTAGGATTTGCTCTAGTATTAGCTTCTCAGAGGCGAAGCTAGAGGGTCTTGAGATGCGTTGACGCAAAGGACGGCTTTGACTAGCCATGGTCTCAGCGTGAGTATCTGCGTCGCAGGTTGAGTCGCAGAAGCAAAAACAGCAGCGACTCAACGAGTCGCGGTGCTTCCAAGGCCGCGACTCACTGCGACTCAAGGTCTATATATTGCATCTACTGACGATTGCTCATATGATGTACACAGAGTACAGGACGCTCTCTACAGATCAAAAACAACGAAGCGCTGAACGGCAACAGCGGCCGCTCCAGGCTCACGTTTCCGATGTTTCTCAATCTGAAAAATCGATGAAATTCTGATGTGGTATAGAAACTGTGGATAAGAGCACGCCCTTTCCGCGGACCAGGGCTAGGTGTAGAAACTGTGGGATATGATGTGACATGATAGGATGCGATAGGATAGGATAGGGTATAGGATAGGATAGGATAGGATAGGATAGGATAGGTTAGGATAGGGTATAGGATAGGATAGGTTCGGATAGGATAGGGTAGGGTATAGGATAGGATAGGATAGGATAGTAGGCCGGTTGGGTTGTATAGGATATGGTTAATAACATACCCTTCAGTGAAACTCCATGTTGAGTGTGTATCACGATCACACGGTGGACTCATCATATCCTCGATGCATTAGCTTGTGTTTTGAAGCTGACAACGGGTTTCTCAAAAGTAAAGGAGCTGGCACGGTGTGAGCTGGCACGGTGTGGCAAGCGAGGGAGAATGCGTTTGATATGACAATGACAAGAACGCATTGAATCGGATTTGACATCGGTCTGACGAACATTGTGATTTCAATCAAAAAAAATCAAATAAAGTCAAATTTGTGACTTT
>JABSRR010000294.1 GCA_013215025.1 Pseudomonadales bacterium | reverse complement strand
GCAAATAACGATCCCTTATTTACAAAATACAGCTTTGAAGGTATCGATGTCGATCCCGTTAATCAAAATATCTACCTGGCGTATTCTGATGGCCCTGCTGTTTATAATATTGCCAGCCAGACATTGCAATCGCTCGAGCCAGCCGGCTTTTATGATAATGTTCACCTGTTGATTCAACCTTATATGTTAGATCGCGATACATCAAGCGGTGAAATATTTGCAGTCAATGAAGCTGAAGAGGTGGTCGCCATGACGCCCAGCAATTCAGAATTACGTTTGCTTGCTGGAAATATCGAGGCAAAAAGTTTGTATTATGATAGCGCTCAACAGCAGCTATATGTCGGATCCGAAAATGGTGAGTTAGGGCTTATCAGTCTTGAAGATGATGTTTATCAAACCATACTTAGCGCCGATGAAGAGATGGATATCAGGGCTATAACTGCAGACAATCAAGGTTACTTGTATTTTTTGAACGATATAGACAACAATCTCTATCGATTTGACACGCTCAGTCAGCAGATAGCGTTGTTTTCAGCCTCATCGGACAATGCATCAAAACTTAAAGGTTATGATAACAGTTTAGTGTTTGATGCAGCACAGCATCGATTGATCACAAAAAATGACTATGATGACGGTTTGATTGCGATTTCATTGCAAGACGGTACTCGTTCACAGCTACCACCGCCCAAAGGGCTCGAAGATGATATAGAAAGCGCCCTTGTTTTAAGTCAAGACGGCAAACATATCTTGTTTGTCAGTGATGAAAATATCTATCAATACGATCTGCAAAATGGTGAAATTAGCACGCTGTTTCAACGTCGACAAGGTCAAAGCTTATTTGGACAAATTGAGGGTATGACCCTGTATACAGACAAGCTTTTGCTGGTTGCTGATGATGATAAATCAGGGCTTTGGCTGCTTAATCTAGAGACTAAACAGCGCGCATTTGTGCAATAATATAATCTAACATCTCTTAAATACTGGCCGCGTCGCGGCCTTTTTACACGAGCTGATTTTATAACCGCTAACGGTCTCAAACCGTTTTATCTATTCGCACGAGTTGTCTACGGCGGTTTTCACTGCAGTTTCTATGGTGGTTTCTATGGTGGTTGCTGTAGCGGCTGCTGTGCCGTCTGGGCTGCATAGCTGTTGCAACTCATGCGCCAGCGCGCGGTGTACCCGAATCGTGCGACCATCGATGCTTGGCACACGCTGTGGTGGGCACTGAAGCACGGCCTCGACGGCAACCCAGGCAAAAGCGGCAATCTCACGGTAGGCGGCAAAGCGTGGCGACAAGCTGGGCAGGGCCTTAGCTTTTATTGCTGCTGCAGGCACATAGCTAACGGTGGCGGTAAATAAACGACAGCGGCCATAATCAATAAAGCGATCAGCCGAACACAGCGCCGTCAGCTGCGCTTGCTGCCAATAGCCGCGGCTTTCTTCTGCAGCCTCGCGTATGGCGGTCTGATAGGGCGATTCTAGCCGTCGCTGACCCGTTGCATCACGCAAACGCTGACGTTTACCGGCCAAAACGCTATAGCGCCGGCGCCAGCGATCACGCCCCAGCAAGACCAGCACTTGCCCCTGGTGTTCGGCCAACAGAATCAGGCCTGCAGCCAGAATTGAACGGGCGTCGCTATGTGGCATGGCATGGGTTTCCTTGGTTGGCGCGGTAAATCATTGCGGCATCTTATCGTTAGCGGCATCTTATCGTTAGCGGCATCTTATCAATAGCGGCACTTATCGTTGGCTGCATTTTATCGTGATATGGAGTCACGCATCGCTGATGCCTAGCACAGCGTCATAATGCGATAGCGCGTGGCAGCAGACGGCTGTGACAATAGTACGTCATCGTCAACGCCTTGGCCCAGTAAGGCCTTACCCAGCGGCGCATCAGGGCTAATCACCTGAACGGTTTTACCCGCATAGCTAAACTGCAGCCCACCAGCCGCCGGCCCTAAAAACACCCACAGTGGCTTATCGCTAGACGCTGGCTGCAAGCAAACCAAGGCGCCCAGCGCAATGGCATCATCTTCGCTAAATGTTGGTTTGTGAAACTGCCGATAGCGTTGCAGGCTGTCTTGCAGCGCGGCTAC
>JABSRR010000293.1 GCA_013215025.1 Pseudomonadales bacterium | reverse complement strand
GTCGTTCAGTGGAGAAAAAATCGCCACAGGGTAATCAAGATGATTAACCAGCTGCTGAATATTGGCAATATTTTTTTGATGCCTACAGGCTCGGTCATACAATAGACATGCCTGCTCTATATGAGGCTTAAGACGAGTTAAAAGCTCTAGCTCTTGTTGAGCTATCAGGCCTGAATGTCGATGACGATTAAAAATCAATACTACTCTTAGCCTTGGGTTAAGCATAAAGCTTATGACAGCAGCATCAATAATACCGCTGGCTTTGACCCATTTTTGCGTAAAAAACGACAGTCCCGTTAATATATTATAGTTTGGATTACCTTCTGAGTAACTAAATAGACAGCTCGGCCCTTTGGCAAAGGCGCGCACAACGCCATCTTCACGAACAAAACCGTTGGATTTGATAATCAGCGGCAAAACCCCTTTAGGGTAGCCTGAGGCAAATCCATAAAGCGTCTTCTTTTTTGCTTGATCTATTACACCAAGACAGGCCGAGGCCAAACCTAATGTTTCTCGAATTGTGAGCAAAAATTGATCAAAACCTTTGCCTTCAATCGCCAAATAGAGCTTGTGCAAAAGCTCATCATATTCAGCAATGTATGAGTCATCATTTTGATCCATAGTAAATACTCAAGCATTCGATACCAAGAATTGGCTAGTGATAATTATCTGTCGAGTTTTGCAAGCATAGCCTAGCTTATACAAGCCGGATAAACTTTTCAAAGCTGATTAACGTAATAATTGCTAGTTAAAACTGGCGTTAATTTATGTTTATAATCTAACGCTCTTATTGCCCACCTTTCTGATTTGCACATATTTGCTAAGGTTTTCTATGCCAAGCCACACTGCTGTACTTTTGATTCAACTCGGCACCCCAGATAGTCCAAAAACCAGTGACGTTCGTCGTTACCTGAAAGAATTTTTAAATGACCCCAGAGTTATTGACCTACCTTGGTTAGCCAGAATGCTATTGGTGAACGGCATCATTGTGCCGTTTCGCGCCCCAAAGTCGGCCAAAATCTATCAAGAACTCTGGGATCAAAGTGATGGCAAGTCGCCCTTGCTCACTCATACGCAGTCAGTGCAGGAAAAATTGCAAGCTCGCTTAGGCGACGACATTGACGTCTACATGGCCATGCGCTACCAGAATCCATCGCTGAAAGACGTAATTGCCGACATGCGAGATCGACAGTATCAACACATCATTTTGCTGCCTTTATTTCCTCAATATGCCAGTGCCTCCTCTGGCTCAGCGATTGAGTTAGCCAGCAAGCTGATTAGTCAATGGTGGGCCATACCTCAGATCAGCATTATCAATCAGTTTTGGGATAATCCCGGCTATATCGACTCGATTATTGACCGTGCCAGTCAGTTTACGCTTGAAGACTATGATCATATTCTATTTTCATACCACGGTTTACCCGAACGCCATGTCGATAAGGTTTATCCTGATAGCGATTTATGCAGTGATCAACCCTGTGAAACCGAGCTGAATGCGCAAAATCAGCTGTGCTATAAGGCAACTAGCTACGCTACCACACGCCTACTGGCGGAACGGCTGGGGCTTACTGAAGATGATTACACCGTGTGCTTTCAATCCCGATTAGATAAAAAATGGCTGACGCCGTTTTCCGACGAAGTGGTTGAACAGCAAGCCAAGCAAGGCGCTAAAAAACTCTTGGTATTTAGCCCCGCCTTTGTTGCAGACTGTTTAGAAACCGTCATTGAAATAGGCGACGAGTACCAAGAGATCTTCAACGAACATGGCGGTGACATTGTGCAGTTAGTGCCAAGCTGCAATGACCATGAGCGTTTTATCGAGGGATTAAGTGATATTATTCGCAGTAAATGTTGAGTGTGCTGTGTTTTATAGACATTTAAACGTATAGTCTTTGTATATGTGTTATGCGTAACCAAGATATCTTTTAACTTAAAATGCTATTGCCAACAAAGCCATAACAAACAGCTACCAACTCATGACTATCAGCTACAATGACAGCGCCTTAGCCGAAACTAGCGAGTCTGCTCTTGCCTCTCCTGCTAAGCGGTCGATGGGCATGGGGCTGTTACAGTTAGTGCTAGTTGCGGTTTTTGTTGGCCTAAGCATT
>JABSRR010000292.1 GCA_013215025.1 Pseudomonadales bacterium | reverse complement strand
GTCATCAAGAGAGCTGTACTCAGTAAAGCACTTTTAATAGAAAATCTTAAATTCATAACAATCTCCTGGTCATTAAATTCGTACGTCTTATTTTTAGTTGTACACAGTTAGAAAAGCAACTAGTGACAAGCCTACTAAATTAATACCGAAAGATCGTTATGACTTAAACAGAAATAAAAGCGAATTTTGTAAGTTAGGTTTTGATCCAAAAAAAATTCATTTCATGCTTCAAAAGATAATACCCAATTCTTTAGAAATTATCAATCAACAAATTTATACTTACCATCAACTTTTTGTATGTAATGTTCTAATCCAGAATTGCCCGTGTTGCGCCTCAGTAGGAATTAGATAACACCCCATTTTCTGTTAGAGACATTACTGTAAAACCGTAATAACTCTACAAGGAAGTAAAACATGTCTAGTGAACGACGCTATTTCAGTGCGGACCAGAAAGTTGCCAGTATTCGTAAACACTTGCTCGAACAAGTACCAATTTCGGATATTTGTGATGAACTTAAAATTAGCTCCAATTTATTTTATAAATGGCAGACTGATTTTTTTGATAATGGCTCCAAGGCTTTTTCTAAAGATGATAGTACCGAGCTCAAAAAGACAGTAGCTAAAAACACTTCACTAGAAAATGATATTAGCGATAAAAACGGCGTGATAGCCGAACTTGTTGAAGAGAACATTCGCTTAAAAAAGCGCAATGGCCTGATCTAAAGCAAAACTGGGTTCCTCAGGCAATTCGAGATCAGGTCGTCGATTACATCACTTATTGGCAAAATAAAACAGAACTTAGCCTCTCCAAACTTATCCGGTTTCTTGGTATGCACCGAAGTAAGTTTTACCAATGGAAAGCGAGGTATGGTCAAGAAAATATTCACAATGGTGAAATACCCAGAGACTTCTGGATAACGGAAGAAGAGAAGGAGGCCGTCGTGCGGTATTATCAGTCACATTCACAAGAAGGATATCGAGCAATGACTTATATGATGATTGATGATGATGTTGCTTTTATGAGCTGCTCTTCTGTTTATCGAATTCTTTGTGAAGCAGGCATCATGCGAAGTAAAGGTTCTAAGCCTTCTAAGAAAGGTACCGGCTTTGAGCAGCCTTTGGTAGCGCATGAACAGTGGCACACAGATATCTCGTATATTAAAATAGCGAAGCGTTTCTATTTCTTTATTGGTGTCCTCGATGGTTATAGTCGCTGTTTATTACATTGGGAAATTCGAGAGGAGATGACCGAGCTTGATGCTGAAATTGTTGTAAAGAGAGCTCTAGAAAAGTATCCCAATGCTAGACCCAGGTTAATTACAGATAATGGTTCCCAGTACACATCTCATGAATTTAAGCAGTTTATAAGCAGGCATGGTCTCACTCATGTCAGGACCTCACCCTACTATCCTCAAAGTAATGGTAAGATGGAACGCTTTCATTATACCTACAAAGACGGTGCTGTAAGGCCTATGTCACCCTTGTCAATTGAAGACGCCAGGCGAGTCACTGAAAAGTATATTGAGTACTACAATAATGAGCGTCTACATAGTGCTATTGGTTTCATTACTCCAAAAGATAAATTAGAAGGACGAGATCAAATCATTATTAAGCAAAGAAAGGAAAAACTTAAAGCAGCCAGAATTAAACGCATACACTTGTTTGAAAGGTGTGCATAAGCTGTTATTTTTAACCCAATATGTATCTAACAGAAAGTGATCAACTGTCCTATTTCCGCTGAAGCACTACATACTTAAATGTTAATTAATTATCTACTGCGAATATTATTAAATTACTAATTAAAATTGAACTATTTTAGAGTGTCTGTATAGTCGGCAAAAATTACAGGTAGAATATGGCTGACTCAGCAACAAAAATCCGCAAACTTATGGTTCAGGCGATCAATGAGTATGATATGCTCCAGGATGGAGATCGTATAATGGTCTGTGTTTCCGGAGGTAATGATTCTACTATTTTATTCTACATGCTGAATGAAATCCGTAAGAAGAGCAAGATAAACTTTACTGTAGACGGTGTGATGCTGGATCAGAAGCAACCGGGCTTCAATCCTGGTAAATATTGTGAGTGGGTTGCAAATCAGGGATTGAATCTCAAGATTA
>JABSRR010000291.1 GCA_013215025.1 Pseudomonadales bacterium | reverse complement strand
GATTTCACCTCTGATTTTATTTCCTGTTCAAGTTTAGCTTTTTCTTCCATAAGTCTCGTGACTGCTTGTTTAACCTCTTGCGTCTTAGAGCGGATGCTTTCCGTTTCCTCTCCAATAGGCTTGAGGAGGCTGAAGTCACCACGCTCAGTAGCCAAAACGACATAGTTATCAATATTATTAGCAGAATCACCAATACTAGATAAATGCCCTGAGATTGCCATGCTTGATTCAACTGCTGACCCCGATTCACAACTCGACATCAATAATAGGAAACAAGCCATTAATAATGACATCAGAAACCCATTGAGCTGGTGTTGTGTTTTCATATTCTTCTCCTTGTGGAATTCTTGATAGTAGTACTTCATCATCAGGAAACTGCTCTGCATACTCACCAAAAGTAGTGTGAGCAAATTCCATTTCATCTATATGTATTAAGGCATAGACTCCACCACCCTCTTCTAGCTCAAAAGGGTTTTGAAGTCTTATAGTACGCTGTCCATTAGGCTTTGAACCTATAACCGACTCTGACTCATCGTCATAGGTTGAATTGCCAAAGAATGTACACCTAAAAGGAGCACCAAAAACAAAAGTGTCATGCTCTAGTTGTGTCATTTCTTCTAATGTTCCAGTAACTAATTTCATGGTAAATCCTCGCTATGTGGTTTTAGTCTACTTGCTTTTTTAACTCCATTGTTTATTATTTCTAGGTCTGCATGAGTTCCTAGTAATGATACATCTGCCTTACTTGCATCTCTTGAAGCTGTGTCTGTAATCACCTCATCAGTTGTATTGTCAAATGTGGATAGCCCTGTCACATCAGCTTTAAACGCATCTTCTCTAGCTCCATCAGTAAAGTATGTGTATATCTCTGATGCTGTCGCTCCACCACTACCACCTCCTGATGGTGCTTGGCTCATTGCTTTAGTTGTGAATTGATCTCCTGAGTCATCTTCAATTAATCCATCAACTCTGTTAGTGTTTGTAAGTATAGAGCTTAAGCTAGCAGACTCACTAGGAGTAAGACCGCTTGTTCCTGTTTCAGCAACAAAGATTTTATCACGCCAAACAACGTCAACACCACCACCGCCTGTAGTTGGATTCCTGATAGGATAAACACCATTAGATTTAAATAATCTAACATTATCGGTCTGTATCAAGTTTGTTGTTGTATTGTTATTAATGTATAAATCCAATACGGTCACATCATTCTCAAAATTAGCTATATCAATAGCAGTAAAAGCACCGAAGAAGCTTCTGATGCCATCTTCAGTTGTAATGAAATATGCAAATCTAGCATATAATTCATGTCCTGAGAAATCAACAGCACTAACAATATCTACTTCATCATTGACATAGTCAGCATCAAACTTAGTTATTAAAGATCCATCAAGACCTATTTGGTTGTAGATAAGGTCATCTTCTTGTTCCGCTAAAATACTCCACCCCGAGGAATTCGCTATTGTAGTAGCTACAAAGCCTAATTTGGCCGTTGCGCCTGATTGAAACGCCGCTCTAACTTCAATTTTATCCCCTGAACTTACACTTGTGCCATTAGTATAACTATTACTAAAAGTTGAAGTTGATTGCATTTGGTTAAATAGTTCAGTGCCAGTAGTAATGTTTGTTACTCTAATTCTAGAATTAGGGATTAATTGTGAAATTGATCCAGTAGCAGTAACAGGTGCTTGACCATAAGTACCATCATCAGCTTGGAAACGAAGTATTGCGGGGTGCGCAGAAGTTCCATCAGACTGAATAACTCTGACACCTTTTAGGACTGCACCTAATGAACCAAACAATCGACCTCTAGCAGTTTCAACCGAAGTACCTGCTTGGACAAGCATTTCAGGCCATGCGAAGCCATTAAAACCAAAGTAAGTATCAGTTTGACTAACGCTGTAATTAATCTCATTTAGTAACTGAGAATCAGTAAAGTTGTCACCTGTGGAATCCGTTTGTATTGTGATACTATAGTCTTTAGCACCATTTCCTGCATCCCATGAAACTGGACTAGCACCATGATTAGTTATAGTGATATTAGATGTCAAGTTAGGGTCTGTGCTTGGTATTAAGCTGTATGCAGTTTGAACACCTGCCGATATACCACCACTCTCTGTTATGGT
>JABSRR010000290.1 GCA_013215025.1 Pseudomonadales bacterium | reverse complement strand
CTGCAAGCTTGGCGAACAGGCTCGCCCTGTCGGCGCTATAAGCCTCTTGCAGCACCAATACATCGTAATTTCTTAAAAATTTAGGCATTAAAGCAAAACGCTCAGCGATGTCTCGAGAAACTCCGGGCAAACCCCAAATATTGTATGTAAGGATCGAAAGCTCTGACGCACTTGTGTTTACTGCAGAAAACTCAGGCTCTGGCGTAATAGCATAAAAAACATCTTTATATAGCGCTTTCTGCTCAGCCTGCAAAGCTATGTTTACGCCTTGAGGATATTGATTGTGGTAATCAAAGGTTTTGGCAACTCTGCTACTGGTCGAAGTAAGGTCAATAGAATTGACGCTGGTAGCTGCGCCGTAGCGAAAATCGGTACTACTGCCACCGTAAGATATCTCAGTTGTTAAGGACAGTTGATTACCGTCCTCGTCAATCAACTGAATATCTATTGGAAATATCGTACCCTTGCTGTAATTTCGATCACGATTTATTTCAACTATGGGGCGAGTTTTATAAGGCTCAAGCTGTTGAGTTTTTAATCGCCAAACGTCATCAGGCGCATTGGTTACAATATTTATTGAAACTGGCTTTGCCGTGTTGTTGGTGAGATAAACAACAGAATTATCAGAGAAATCAAAGATTGTTCCCTCCAAACAAGACGTAACAGCAAGCAAACTGAAAACAATGCACAGGCGTTTAAGCAATATCATTTACGTTTCGATCGACCAAATTTACGATTATAGCCACTGCATAATAATTAACCAGCTTTGCTTTGTTACGATGATTCAATCAGATGAACGTGCAAACTCTTAACTGCCTTGTCGTAATCTGCTTCATCAAGGATGAATTGCATATCAACTTGCCGCATAGACTGATGAATCGCCAAAATACTCACATCAACGTCCGCTAGCGCCTGCGCGCATTTTGCCATCATGCCGGGTATCTTCATATGGCTGCCAATGGCCGACACGACACAGACTTGGCGTATATCAATATCAGCATCGGGATAAGCTTGCTTAGCCGCTTCCTCAATCCGATTAACCGTTTTTAAATTGGCGGCTAAATAATGTGTAATCGTATTGGCATTCAGGTCTTTATTGACCACATAAGCATCAAAACGCTGGATGATTTGCATTAAACCATGCTCATAGCCACTGGCATCGCCGACCATATCTTGATCAAAAAACTCAATCGCATACACGTTTTGGCGCCCGGCAATGATTTCCACCTTTGGCTTTTCGCTGATATAGCTGCGGGTAATTAACGTCCCCTCATGCTCAGGTTCGAATGCATTTTTTACGCGCAAAAATATTCCCTGCTGGCGCAGGCCTTTAGCGGCGCGCGGATGAATTGCCTCCATGCCCAAGTTGGCAAGTTGATCGGCTACGTCGTAGTTGGTGCGACCAATCGGCAACGCATTTGCCTCGCCGACTAGGCGAGGATCGGCGGTTGAGAGGTGAAATTCTTTATGAATAATTGCCTCTTTAGCGCCAGTAATCACCGCAATACGCGAAAAGGTCATCTCTGAATAGCCACGGTCAAACGATGCCATCAGCCCATCTTTGGTATGGCTATAGCCAGTTACGATTGGCATTTCCTGGCTAACATCAACATCCTCGAAGGCCTTGCGAATATGCTCATCGAGCGACATATGCTGGTCTATATTCCAACCCGATAAATCAATAAACCTGGCGTTAACGCCCTCAGTTTTGAGCAGCTCTGCCGTATTGTAAGCCGAATGAATCTCGCCGATACTGGCCAAAATTTCGCGCACGGTTTGCAGGTGATCGGTTAATGAAAAATGCCCATGCTGGCAAAGCTCATGCAAATCGCTCAGCACCTTATGCGCATTATCTAGCTTTGCTGCTATAAAGGCATTAGCTTTGTCACGCAATTGCTGATCAGCAAATAAACCCTGATTAATCTCTAACACCGTATGTTTAAGGGCTGCAAACGCATCTTGCCAGGTGTCATCACTGCCCTCACCAGAGGCAAACAAACCATATACGCCTTGCTCGCCGGTTTTCTTGTGCTCAAGCAGCAGGTTGGTAATACCGCCATAGGCAGACACCACAAATATGCGCCCATAGATCGAATCATTATCACCTTTGTACAAGAAAATATTTTTCTTGATGCTGGCGTAATCGCTCATCGACGTGCC
>JABSRR010000289.1 GCA_013215025.1 Pseudomonadales bacterium | reverse complement strand
AGGTAAACCGGTCTTTTTGCATATGAGAACGGTGCGCATATTAGGGCATGCCGGTTCTGATGCCGAGTTTGTCTATCGCAAAGTAAGCGATATTGAAGCAACGGAATTTCAAGATCCGTTATTACATAGCGCCAGAATTTTGCTTGAAAACAATATTTTAGATAAAGAAGAGATCATTAGCATTTATGAGAATATTGAGGCAAGGATAGCTTTGGTAGCTCAAGTCGCGGCCAGTAAAGCTAAATTAGAAACTGCTGAGCAAGTTAAACAGTGCATTGTTCCGCCAGCATTAGATCGCAAACAAAGCGAGATTCACCGTCAGTTGATAACTGACTCGCAACGCGCACAATTATTTAGCCACGAAAAACATAATATCAACAAGAAGCAACATTTAGCTAAGTTACTGAATTGGGCATTACTCGATTTAATGGCTGAAAATAAAAACATGGTTATGTGTGGCGAAGATATCGCGAAAAAGGGTGGTGTCTATAATGTTACCGCTAAGCTGTGTGAACGCTTTGGTAAAAATCGGGTGATTAATACCTTATTAGATGAACAATCTATATTGGGGTTAGCGATTGGCATGGCGCATAACGGCTTTTTACCTGTACCAGAAATTCAATTTTTAGCGTATGTACATAATGCCGAAGATCAAATTCGTGGTGAAGCCGCGACATTGCCCTTCTTCTCTAATGGCCAATTTACCAATCCTATGGTTATTCGCATTGCCGGTTTAGCTTATCAAAAAGGCTTTGGTGGACATTTTCATAATGATAATTCTTTTGCTGTTTTTCGTGATATTCCGGGGTTAGTGCTGGCTTGTCCATCAAATGGAGATGATGCGGTTGAAATGCTACGTTCATCGGTTAAGTTGGCGCGTGAGCAACAACGCGTGGTGATTTTTTTAGAGCCGATCGCCTTGTATATGACCAAAGATCTTCATCAAGAAGGTGATGCATTGTGGACTCACGATTATTTGCCGCCAGCAAAAGCGACTACCGAAATTAATCAAGAAATTAAAGTACATGGTGAAGGTAAGCAGCTTTGTATTATTTCTTATGGTAATGGTTATTATTTATCGCGCAAAGCTCAAAAGGTACTTGCTGAGCAAGGAGTCGACTGTCGAGTAATCGATTTGCGTTGGTTAGCGCCACTTGATGAAAGCAATATTATTAAACAAGCTGCGCAATGTGAAAAAGTGCTCATTGTTGATGAGTGTCGTCAAACGGGCTCAATAAGTGAAGCGCTGATGACGTTGTTAATGGAAAACTCTTCATCGGGAGAGTCGAAAGAAATCAAGCGAATTTGTGCACAAGACAGCTTCATACCTTTAGGCAGTGCAGCAAATCATGTGCTTGTGTCGACTGAAGACATTGTCCAAATGGCCATGAACATGTGCCAAGAGCAGCAATAGGAAAGCAAATGACATCAACAAGTAAAAACACGATAAACAATAGCTCGGTAAAAAATAGTTCGGTAAATAATAGCTCAGCAACTAATGAAACCCTAGTAACAAACGATACATTAGTTAAAAAGCGTGTCGTGGTAATTTGTCCGGGTCGTGGCACTTACAACAAAGAAGAGCTTGGTTATTTACAGCGCCATCACAGTGATAAAACTGAAATAGTGGCATTGATTGATGATTATCGCGCTGAAAAACAGCAAAAATCGGTTGCTGAACTTGATGGCATGGAAAAATACAGTATGGCAACTCATACTGCTGGTGAAAATGCTTCAGCACTCATTTACGCTTGCGCATTGGCTGATTTTCAAAGTATTAACCGTGATGCATACGAAGTGGTCGCGGTAACCGGCAATTCAATGGGCTGGTATATTGCACTGGCGGTAGCTGGCGCGTTAAATACTGAAAGTTCAATTGAACTGATAAATACCATGGGTTCAATGATGAAAGATGGTGTAGTAGGCGGGCAGCTTATTTATCCTATTATTGATGAAAATTGGCAAATACAACAGACGATTAAACAACAGGTATTAATGTATTTGGCTGAGGCTAATGAACATAAAGATCATGAAGTCTATGTCTCAATAGAATTAGGTGGTTATTTAGTCTTTGGTGGCAATAAGTCCGGCTTAAAAGCATTAGAAAAATTGCTACCTATAGTACAAGACCGTTATCCAATGAACCTATTTAATCATGCGG
>JABSRR010000288.1 GCA_013215025.1 Pseudomonadales bacterium | reverse complement strand
CAGGTTTAGCTAAAATAAGCCAGGTTTAGCTAAATAGCGCCGAAATAGATTCTTCGTTGCTGACGCGACGAATCGATTCGGCCAATAAATTCGCCATGCTCAATACGCGAATTCGCTCGCAGGCCTCGGCTTCAGACGACAGTGGGATGGTGTCAGACACAACCAGCTCGTCGAGCTGCGAGTTTTTCACATTATCGATAGCCGGGCCCGATAGCACAGCGTGAGTACAGTATGCGATCACGCGCTTAGCGCCAAAGTTTTTCAACGCTTCAGCCGCTTTACACAAGGTACCTGCGGTATCGACCATATCATCAACCAAAATACAGGTGCGGTCTTTCACATCACCAATGATATGCATAACCTGCGACACATTGGCTTTTGGACGTCGCTTATCAATAATGGCTAAATCGAGATCATTCAGCTGCTTGGCGACCGCGCGGGCACGCACAACACCGCCAATATCCGGTGATACGACCATTAAATCTTCATAGTCTTGCGCCAGAATATCTTCAATCAGCACGGGTGAGCCATAGACATTATCTACCGGCACATCAAAGAAACCTTGAATCTGTTCGGCGTGCAGATCAACGGTTAAGACCCGATCAACACCAACACCCACCATCATATCGGCAACTACTTTCGCGGTAATCGGTACCCGTGCAGAACGAACTCGACGGTCTTGACGGGCGTAACCAAAGTACGGCACCACCGCTGTGATACGCGACGCAGAAGCGCGGCGCAGGGCGTCAATCATGACAATTAATTCCATCAGATTGTCATTGGTTGGCGAGCAGGTGGGCTGAAATACAAATACGTCTTTACCACGCACGTTTTCATTTAATTCAACTGCTGTCTCGCCGTCAGAGAATTTTGTCACGCTGGCATTGCCTAATTTGAGGTTAAGTTTTTCAACAACATCAGCGGCAAGCTTTGGGTTAGCGTTACCAGAGAAGACCATCAGCTTAGACATGGGGCACCTTAATATAGAACAAGCGAGCAGCGCGACATATCGAGATGTCGCAAAATAAAGTCGCGTATTGTAACAATTTGCGCTAAAAGTGCCATCGCTTGCGGTCAAATTCAGGCTAATTTGCCGGATTGGCAGCAGTTTTTGCAAGCCCAGCGCCGAGCTTAGCGTCAAACGCTGAAAAACCGTATACAAGCTATGCCTAACTATGCAGGCGAAAAGCTGAATAAGCTGAATAAGCTGAATAAAATAAAAAGTGGCTAGAAAAATGGCTGGGGTAGCAGGATTCGAACCTGCGCATGCTGAGATCAAAACCCAGTGCCTTACCGCTTGGCGATACCCCAGTAGAGTGACAGCCTGTTTATCTAAGCTTGTGTTGAAACCAAGGTTTAGTTAAAACCGTGTAGGTTTCATTCAGCAAGCATTGGCGATGTTGCTAACGCCTGACAAACTTCTGTATGCAGTGACTCGGGCAGTTGCTGCTGTGCATTTACGGCAGCGTCTTGCGAGTCAAACAGGACAAATGCACATGCACCCGTTCCTGTCATTTGAGCCTGACCAAACTGCGATAATAAGTTTATCGCATGATCAACTTGAGGGTAGAGTTTCCTAACCAGTGCTTCACAATCGTTGCGAAATTCACTGACCAGTCGCTTATTGCCACCCTGCTCAAGAAAGGCCGCTATTGTCTTGATTTTGCTATCACGTGTCAACCAAGAATGCGAAAAAATTTCGGCGGTAGAAACCTCGCAATCAGGCACCGCAAGCAGACACCAAGCATCGTCTACAGCCAGTGTGGTAAGCGATTCACCTACTCCTTCAGCCCATGCAGCATGGCCATGTAAAAACACCGGCACATCGGCACCTAAACCCAATGCCAGCTGTTTTAAATCGGCCAATGTCAGCTGCAGTTGCCACAGCTGGTTTAGCGCATAAAGGGTAGAAGCAGCATTTGATGAACCACCACCAATACCGCCACCTTGTGGCAGTTGCTTATCTATACGGATGCTGGCACCCATTGGTTTTTCGCTGATCTGATGCGCCATAGCATATTGTTTGAGCGTTTCGGCCGCCCGCACAATCAGATTATCCTCATGCGCAATCCCTGGCATCTCAGTCAGCAAACGGATTTGCCCATCACTGCGGCTAGTAATATGTAAGGTATCGGCCAGGGATAAAAACTGAAACACAGTTTGCAGATTATGATAGCCGTCCTCGCGACGACC
>JABSRR010000287.1 GCA_013215025.1 Pseudomonadales bacterium | reverse complement strand
GCCAAACTTGGGATGCATAACGCGACCACCCAGCTGCACCGGCACATCCTCAGCCACCGGCTTGCTATAGCTATTGGCGGTAACCGGGCGACTAACGGATGATTTCAACCGCACCTCACGCACATACTCAGACGGTATTTCTTTTAAAAAGCGCGATGGCCGCTGATAGTTTTCAGTGCCGTACAAACGGCGCGACTCAGCATATGACAAGTATAATCGACGCATCGCGCGAGTAATGCCAACATAGCAGAGCCGACGCTCTTCCTCTAAACGTCCCGGCTCTTCCAAACTCATCTTATGGGGAAACAGCTGCTCCTCTAAACCCAATAAAAACACATGACTAAACTCTAGCCCTTTCGCACTATGCAGAGTCATAAGCTGCACGCTATCTTCAAACACATCAGCCTGACCATCGCCCGCATCAAGCGCGGCGTTATCTAAAAACTGCTGCAGCGGTGATAGCGCCTCCTCGTCATCGGCCACAAACTCGCGCCCAGCAGCCACAAGCTCGGCCAAGTTATCAAGCCGCGCCTGCGCTTTTTCGCCCTTCTCTTTTTGAAAATGCGGAATCAAGCCCGAGCGCTCAATCACTATCTCTAACAGCTGCTCTAAGCCAAGCTCTTCAGTAGCCGCCTGCATCTCATCCAGCAACGTTAAAAATCCGTTGATGGCATTTAAGGCGCGGGCGTTTAACTGGCCCTGCTGCTGACAATACGCCACCGCCTGAAATAAATGACAGCCCTGATCACGCGCCACCTCACGCAACACCTCAACCGACTTATTGCCAATGCCGCGGGTAGGCACATTGAGCACCCGCTCAAACGCGGTATCGTCGTAGCGATTTATCAGCAGGCGACAATACGACAGCGCGTGTTTAATCTCTAAACGTTCATAGAAACGCTGACCACCATAAATACGATACGGCACGGCGGCACGAATCAATGCCTCCTCAAGCACCCGCGACTGCGCATTCGAGCGATACAGCATGGCAATATCATCTTTGCGCATATTCTCAGACGCCAGCATAGACTCGATTTTATCGACCGCAAAACGCGCCTCATCATGCTCGTTAAATGCAGCATATAGCTCAATCAGCTCACCCGCCTCGCCATCGGTCCATAAATCCTTACCTAAGCGGTCGTGGTTGTTGGCAATCACTGCATTCGCCGCATGCAAAATGGTCGAGGTAGAGCGGTAGTTTTGTTCTAGGCGAATCACCGCCGTTTGCGCAAAATCTTGCGACACGCGCTGAATATTCTCAATTTTGGCACCGCGCCAGCCATAGATCGACTGGTCATCATCACCCACCGCCATTAAATGCATCTGCTTGCCGGCCAGCACTCGCAGCCAGGCATACTGCACTGTATTGGTATCTTGAAACTCATCCACCAAAATACAGCGAAAGCGCTGCTGATAATGTGCCAGCAAGTCAGGCTGCTTAAGCCACAGCTCATGCGAGCGTAATAAAATTTCGGCAAAATCCACCAAACCGCCCTGCTCGCAAGCCGCCTGATACTGGCTATACACCTGCAGCATGGTGCGGTGGTAAAGATCGCCGGCGCTATCAATATGCTCTGCGCGACGGCCCTCATCTTTTTGCGCATTGATAAAATGCTGCGCCTGCTTGGGTGGCCACTGCCCCTCATCCAGCTGCATCGCCTTCATCACGCGCTTCACCACGCGCAGCTGATCATCGGCATCTAAAATCTGAAAATTTTGCGGCAGCTGCGCCTCGCGCCAATGTTGCTTCAATAAGCGATGCGCCAGCGCATGAAAGGTGCCCACCCATAAACCGCGGGTCGGCAACTGCAGCATATCTTCAATACGCGCACGCATCTCGGCGGCGGCTTTATTGGTAAAGGTAACCGCCATAATCGCATGTGGCGATAACTGCTCAACCTGCACCAGCCAGGCGATGCGATGCACCAGCACCCGAGTTTTACCCGAACCCGCCCCAGCCAATACCAACATATTGCCCAGCGGTGCGGCCACGGCCTCGCGCTGCGCATCGTTTAAATCGTCTAATAATTCTGAAACATCCATGCGGCTATTCTAACAAGCCAGTCTGGATATGCATACAGTAAAGCCGATTTAAGCCACAGGCCAAAACCTCGAAAGCCACGCTAATAAACTGCAACGGTAACGATCTCAGCCCACGGCAAAAAACTGTATAAAATCACAGTGTATTGACAATACAGCGCAAAAACGGCACGCTTT
>JABSRR010000286.1 GCA_013215025.1 Pseudomonadales bacterium | reverse complement strand
AGCCCAGTAATTGCCACATTGCATCGAGGCCAAGACAGCCCGGCATAACAGGGTCGCCAGGGAAGTGGCACTGAAAAAACCAAAGCTCGGGGTGGATGTCTAATTCAGCGATGATTTCGCCTTTGCCAAACTCGCCACCGTCAGCGGTGATTCGACTAATGCGATCGATCATTAGCATATTGTCTACCGGCAGCTGTGCATTACCCTCGCCAAATAGTCGGCCATAACCGCATTCGATTAACGCTGGCTTATCAAAGCTGTTTTGATCCGTCAAATTTTTACCGCTCATAGCTATGTATCTTATTATCAAAAGGGCAATAGTGTAGCGAGTTGCTTACTGTTCGTACACTGAAAAATACGAATGTCTCGAAATACCTTGATCTGCAGCGAATGCGTGAATTTTTGGCTGTAAAAGCGCGAAATTAGCTTGCGATAAGATGGCTCTTTGTTACAGTGTTGTGGCTACTATCAGAACACGATGTTTATAGGAAGTTACATGATTGAGAAGTGTCTATTCCCCGTTGCCGGTTACGGTACCCGATTTTTACCCGCCACTAAATCCATGCCTAAAGAAATGTTGCCAGTGGTGAATAAGCCGCTGGTGCAATATGGGGTTGAAGAGGCCATTGATGCCGGTATGTGCGATATTTCGTTTATTACCGGCCGCGGTAAGCGTGCTATCGCTGACCATTTTGATATATCTTATGAGTTAGAGCACCAAATTGCCGGTTCCGGTAAAGAGGTGTACCTAGAGTCAATCCGCAATGTTTTAGACAAGGGAACTTTTTCTTTTACCCGGCAGCGCGAAATGAAAGGCCTGGGGCATGCCATTCTGACGGGTGAAACCATGATTGGCGATCATCCTTTTGGCGTAATTTTGTCTGATGATTTATGCGTTAATCAACAAGGTAAAGGCGTTATGGCGCAAATGGCAGAGCTGTATAAGCAGTTCCGCTGTTCGATTGTTGCCATTATGGAAGTGCCTGAAGATCAGGTGCACAAATACGGTGTAATTGCTGGTGAGAGCATGAAAGATGGCTTGTACCGCGTTGAAGACATGGTTGAAAAGCCTGCAAAAGAAGATGCGCCGTCAAACTTGGCGATTATTGGTCGCTACATTTTAACACCTGATATTTTTGATATTTTACGTGACACAGCGCCAGGCAAAAATGGCGAGGTGCAAATTACCGATGCCCTATTGCAGCAAGCTAAAAAAGGCTGCGTTATGGCTTATAAATTTGAGGGTCAGCGATTTGACTGCGGCAGTGTGAATGGCTTTGTCGAGGCCACCAATTTCTGCTTTGAGCATGTGTATCAAGACGTATAATCTGATTTAAGACGATATTATGACGCAAGAATTAAGCTGTTTTAAAGCCTACGATGTTCGTGGGCAGATCCCTAACCAAATTAATGAAGATATTTGTTACCGCATTGGCCGCGCCTATGCTGAGGTGATAAAGCCTAAAAAAGTGGTGGTTGGGTACGATATTCGATTGACCAGTCAGGCTTTCGCCGACGCCCTATCTCGCGGCCTGACGGATAGCGGTGTCGATGTTTATAACATCGGCCTGTCGGGAACCGAGCAGGTATATTTTGCAACCTTTCACCATCAAATGGACGGCGGGATTGCAGTGACCGCCTCGCACAACCCTAAAGACTATAATGGGATGAAGTTTGTGCGTGAAGGCTCCAAGCCCATCTCTGGCGATAGCGGTTTATTAGATATTAAAGCCTTGGCAGAGCAAAACAGCTTCGAGCCATCGCCGCAAAAAGGTGAGGTATTCTCCCTCGATATTCTGGCGTCTTACCCACAGCATCTACTGTCTTATATCGACGCGCCGGCTTTAAAGCCGCTTAAGCTGGTTGTTAATGCGGGTAATGGCGGCGCGGGAACCGTGATCGATTTACTGGAGCCATTACTGCCTCAGGTAGAGTTTATTAAGGTGCATCACAATCCTGACGGTGAATTTCCAAACGGTGTACCAAACCCGCTGCTTGAGCAAAATCGGGCCTCGACCATTGATGCGGTTAAGCAGCATCAAGCTGACTTTGGCATTGCCTGGGATGGTGACTTTGATCGCTGTTTCTTGTTTGATGAAAATGGCGAATTTATCGAAGGCTACTATATTGTTGGTTTATTAGCTGAAGCGTTCTTACGTGGCTCAGCCTCACCGTCTGCCGAGTCTGTAGTGCATGACCCCCGTCTAACTTGGAATACGGTTGATATTGTTGAGCA
>JABSRR010000285.1 GCA_013215025.1 Pseudomonadales bacterium | reverse complement strand
CAGGTCACCATCAACTATGAAGGCGAGAGCCCGAAAATTGACGCTGTTGTGCTCTCAACCCAACATGATCCATCTATCTCGTTAGATGATTTACGCGAAGCCGTGATTAAGAATATTATCAAACCCGTTTTGCCTGCTGAATGGCTGCATGCTGATACGCTCTATCACATTAACCCCACCGGTAACTTTGTTATTGGCGGCCCCGTTGGTGATGCAGGTGTCACCGGGCGTAAAATTATTGTTGATACCTACGGCGGTATGGCGCGCCACGGCGGCGGCGCTTTCTCAGGCAAAGACCCATCTAAAGTTGATCGCAGCGCCGCTTACTACGGCCGTTATGTGGCTAAAAATGTCGTAGCCGCAGAATTAGCTGAACGCTGTGAGATTCAAGTATCGTATGCCATCGGTGTTGCTGAACCTACCTCGATTTCAGTCAACACTTTTGGCACAGGCAAGCTCAGCGATATTGCACTAGCTAAGCTGATTCGCGAAGTATTCGATTTACGCCCTTATGCGATTCAAACACAGCTTGAGCTGCTTAACCCTATGTATCAAATCACCGCGGCTTATGGTCACTTTGGCCGTGAGCCATTTGAGACCAGCTATACGTATGAAGAAAACGGTGAACAAAAGCAAAAAACCTTTACCGCTTTCACTTGGGAAAAAACCGATCGTGTCGATGCTCTAAAAGCTGCGGCTAACCTTTAATTGTTTTGGAGAAAACACATGTCTACTGCATTAAAAATTGATTCAAGCTTCAGCGACTTTAAGATTGCCAACTACAGCTATGAAGAGTTCACCGAATTAGCTGAATGGGGCCGTAAAGAAATTCAAATTGCCGAAGATGAAATGCCAGCATTAATGGCGCTGCGTCGCAAATACAAAGCATCACAGCCGCTGGCTGGCGCACGCATTATGGGTTGTATTCACATGACCATTCAAACCGCGGTATTAATCGAAACCTTGGTTGACCTTGGTGCCGAAGTACGCTGGTCATCTTGTAATATCTTCTCAACCCAAGATCACGCTGCTGCCGCGATTGCTGCTGTCGGTATTCCGGTATTTGCCTGGAAAGGTGAAACCGAGGAAGAGTTCCTTTGGTGTATTGAGCAAACTATTTTGGCTGAAAAAGATGGTAACAGCGTCTGGAATGCGAACATGATTCTTGACGACGGTGGCGATCTTACCGAGATGGTGCACAACAAATATCCAGCTATGCTCGATGACATTCACGGTATTTCTGAAGAAACCACCACTGGCGTTCACCGCTTGTTAGAAATGTTAGAAGAAGGCACTTTAAAAGTACCGGCTATTAATGTGAATGATTCCGTTACTAAATCGAAAAACGACAATAAATACGGCTGTCGTCACTCGCTAAACGACGCGATTAAACGCGGCACCGACCACATGCTAGCGGGTAAAAAAGCGCTGGTTATTGGCTACGGTGATGTAGGTAAAGGTTCTGCGCAATCTTTATCACAAGAAGGCATGATTGTTAAAGTTACAGAAATCGACCCGATCTGCGCTATGCAGGCCTGTATGGACGGCTACGAAGTGGTATCGCCATACATCAACGGTGTTAACACTGGCCAGCTCGACTGCATTAATGCTGAGCTGTTAGGTAAAACTGACCTCATTGTCACCACGACCGGCAACACCGGTGTATGTGATGCAAACATGCTACAAAAGCTGAAGTCAGGCGCTGTGGTTTGTAACATCGGTCACTTCGACAACGAAATCGACACTGCCTATATGCGTGAAAACTGGCAGTGGGAAGAGGTGAAGCCGCAGGTGCATAAAATTTACCGCGACCAAGCTAATAATGATCACTTGATCTTGTTGTCAGAAGGCCGCTTGGTAAATCTTGGTAATGCCACAGGTCACCCGAGCCGCATTATGGATGGCTCATTTGCTAACCAAGTACTGGCGCAAATGTTGTTATGGGAAGAAAAATTTGCCGATCTCGACCCAGCAGCCAAAGCCGACGCATTGTACGTTAAAGTACTACCGAAAAAGCTTGATGAAGAAGTGGCCAAAGACATGGTTGAAGGCTTCGGCGGGGTACTGACTAAGCTAACCCAAGGTCAAGCTGACTACATCAATGTGCCTGTTGAAGGCCCTTATAAACCTGAAAGCTACAAGTATTAAGCGTTAATCAAGCTATACTTGCCATCACGGGGCGATGCCTGCATCGCTCAGTGATGTTTATCCTGTTAAGAAGAGTATTATGAGCCATACTGAAAAACG
>JABSRR010000284.1 GCA_013215025.1 Pseudomonadales bacterium | reverse complement strand
GCGATGGGCGCTTTATCAACCAAACGCAATGACGCCCCAACCACAGCTTCACGCGCCTACGATGCTGATCGCGATGGCTTTGTGATAGCCGGCGGCGGTGGCGCACTGGTTATTGAAGAGCTCGAACATGCAAAAGCACGCGGCGCGACCATTTACGCTGAATTGGTTGGCTATGGCGCCACCTCGGATGGCTATGACATGGTTGCCCCCTCAGGTGAAGGCGCAGTTCGCTGCATGCAGCAGGCGCTAGCCATGGCTGACGGCAACGTTGACTACATCAACGCGCACGGCACCTCGACACCTGCAGGCGATATCCCAGAACTGCGCGCCATGAAACAGGCATTCGGTGATAAGCTACCGCACATCAGCTCAACCAAGTCATTGACCGGTCACTCTCTGGGTGCCGCGGGCGTGCAAGAGGCTATTTACAGCTTATTAATGCTGCAAAACGATTTTGTCTGTGCATCAGCCAATATAGAAACGCTGGATGACGAAGCAGAGGGTATGCCTATTGTGCAACAGCGTATCGACAATGCCGGCTTGAATCGCGTGATGTCAAACAGCTTTGGCTTTGGCGGCACCAATGCCTCGTTAATTTTTGAACGCTTTCAAGATTAAGCTTTACACAAGCTAGCGCTAAACTTAACGCAATACCTGCCTAATATCGCTGGCAATAAAGTCAACATAAGTAAATCAATGTATAAAAAAGGTGGCCATAGCCACCTTTTTTATTATCTTGTTTGATTTATTAGCATATCTTGGTTTAGCGCTTGATTGTTCAGCCTTTAAATAACTCCAGCGCTAAACAAGTACTGCAAAGGCCCTGCTTCGGCTAAACCGGACTGGACGTATCGTGGCTTAAGCAAACAGCCAATCCTTCACCCCTGCAATAAAGATAATGATAATTGCCACAGGCGCAATAACCCGCACGCAGACGCGCCAGTAGATGTAGGGCAAACCCCAACCTCCGAGCTCTTTAGTGGTTGAATTCATACCCATCACCCAACCGCTAAAGATCGCTATCAGTAAGCCCGTTAAGGGCAGCAGTACTTTATCCGATAGGTTAGACAAAAAGTCTAAAATCGCCTCGCCGCCAATCGTGGTGTCCGACAGAACATTGTATGAAAGCGCGGAAATCAGACCAAAGCCCCATATCATCAGCGTCACCAACAGCGTCGCCACTTTACGGTTTAGCCCCAATACCGACATCGCCACCTCAACCGGCGGCTCTAACAGCGACAAAGCCGAGGTCCAAGCTGCAAACCATAATAATAAAAAGAACAAAATCGCCAGCCAGTAGCCGCCCGGAATATTCAAAAACGCCTGCGGCACCGTCATAAAGACCAAACCCGGCCCAGCGTTCGCTGCCAAAGCTTGATCAGAAAAAACAATCGCATAAATCGCCACGCCCGCTACAAGCGCAACCAAGGTATCCACTGCACCAATCACAAAGGCGGTATTCGGAATCGATACCGATTTCGGCAGGTGAGCCGCGTAAGTCACCATGACTGCAAAGCCCACCGACAAGGTAAAGAACGAGTGACCCAGCGCCGATAAAGCAACCTGCCCTAAACGACCCCAGCTAAAAGCGCCTGCCTCGTTATACGCCAAACTCTGCAGGTCAAACTTGAACATATAGCTGAGCGCATCGGCAAAGCCAGGCAGTGAAGCGGCATAGGCCAACAACACCAGCAAGATCACAAACATCACTGGCATAATCAGCGAAACGGCGCGCTCTATACCGCGGCGAATGCCCGCTAAGACCACCAGCGCCACCAAGGCTAAAAATATACTGTGATACATTACATTTGCCTGCCAATCTTGACTCAGCAAATGTTCAAAGGTGTTCACCACGGAAGCTTGATCGTTGCCAATGGTTTGAGTAATGGCATTAACCAAGTAATAAATTGACCAGCCACCTACAACTGAATAAAAAGACAGCACAACAAAACAGGCAAACGCGCCAGCAATTCCCACCAGCGACCAGCGCGGACTGGCGTCTTCTTTACGCGCCAAGTCAGCAAACGAGGTATTGGGGCTTTGGCCGCCGCGCCGTCCAATCAACATCTCTGATTTTAAAATGGGAATGCCCACCAAGATAATGCAGGCCAAATAGATAAGCACAAACGCAGCACCGCCGTTTTCACCCACCATATAAGGAAATTTCCAAATATTGCCTAAACCAACGGCAAAACCAGTTGCGGCAAATATAAATGCTAAACGAGATGACCAAAGATCTTGCGATAAATTATATTTGCC
>JABSRR010000283.1 GCA_013215025.1 Pseudomonadales bacterium | reverse complement strand
GCTCGGCAGCGACCAATTAGATTGGAATAGTCACTGAAGAAGCCTATTACTTCGGCTTTCAGTTGTTCTCGATTATAACGCACGCCCCATTCGTAATTGATAGACTGTTCTGGGTCGACATCATCACTTGCACCTGGGCCATTCGGTGAAAAGCCCTTATTTACGCCCAATAAAACCCCAAGTTGATCGGAGATACTATAGAACACACCAACGCCTGGCAGAAACTCAGTATGGCTTCTATCGTTATCATTATTACTATCCAGGTCGTCTTTACGCTCAGAATCAATCGACTCAAGTCTTGCACCAAGATTAATGCGCCATTTATCAATCACAAGCGTGTCATTAATATAGGCTGAAAGTGCAACGCTTTGGTCTTTATTATCATCAACAAATTTCTGAAAACGTTTGTTTTGTAAGCGCCCCGACTGCATATCAAACGCATATTGCTTATGATCACGTTGCACGTAGTCATAGTGATAACGTAAACCCGCTTCAATGCTTTGGCTTACTGTTGCACCATCAAGCTCAACAACGGCATCGATGCTTAGCCCCTGTGAGCCATATTCTCGCGCATTATTGGTGACATCAATCGCTTGATCGCCAGAGTCTTGATCGCCGCGAATAATCCCAATAAAGCTTGGATATAATTCAGGGGAACTTAATATCTCTTTTGCTTCAGGTGCAGCATCGTCAATAAAGCCATCAAACTTTATCCAGTCACGCTGAAAATTATTATAATAGGCACGCGACGTAAGAGTAGTAAGATCATTCAACTCCAGCGTATGTATCAGGTGCAGCTGGCTATGTGTCGAAGTGAATTCATCTTCACTGCTGGCACTATATCGACGCAAGGCATCGTCATCGAAATCTGCTTCGGTTAAACCCAAATAGGTTTCATTGGAAGTTTCATCGGCATAGCCGAGCTTGAGTTCTAAACGTTGATAAAAACTTGCATCAGCATCCGATTGCCACATTAACCTTGCGTTAATATCATTACGCTCAAAGCCAGTATTCGCATTTTTATCTGAATCAAGCTCTTTAAAACCATCGGCACTATAGCGTAAGCCTTCAATCAGATAACCAAAGTTTTGCAGAGTTTCTCCATATAAAGCACGATATTTTTGATAATTATAACTGCCGTATGAGAGGTCGACCTCAGCCGTCTTATTTTGTGGAACAGGTCGCGTAGCAAAATTAATGGCGCCACCCACAGTGTTAGGCCCAAATTTAATTGAGGCTGGGCCTTTAAACACTTCCACGGCCTGCATACGATTAACATTAGGAATATAATAAGCAGCTGGGGCTGAATATGGCGCTGGCGTAATTAAGATACCGTCTTCCATAATCGTTATTTTTTGACTGCGGTCTGAGGTCACGCCTCGTAAGCCAATATTAGGACGCAAACCGTAGCCGTCTTCTTGGCGAATATAAACTCCAGGGACTTGCGCTAACACCTGATTAACATCAGTGTATTCAAAATCTTCTAAGGCTTCTCTATCAAGATACTGCGCCGAGCCGGCTGCATTTTGATAATCTTCTTGGCTACCGAGCACCAAGACCTCTTCAGTGAGTTGCTCAGTTTGTGCAAAAACATTTAACGCAAAGGCTGATGTGATCACATAGAAAGTAGACTGTTTAAACATCATGAACGCTAGTCTCCATCACCTGCGGCTGAATTAGGAATGCCGGTGCTTATTATGGTAGTAAATTCAGTTTTTAATTTATCGCTGATGATTTTGATTTGACCGTAAAGATGGCAGGCTGTCTCACCGGTAGTTGGCGCAGCGGCAAAGTTCTCACAATCATCACGATCAACGGTTTCAGCATAAGCATATAAGCTTTGTGTTTGGCTGCTGAGCTTTTCAGCGGTAGAACGGGCTAAGGCAATATCGCTCAACATAGCGGCGGCTGCAGCGGCCTCACCACGCTCAATATAAGCATCATCAAAGCCATAGCCATCACCACCGCTAAATATGGTTTCAAAGGCTTGTAAATTCGCTAAAATAAAGTCGTAGCCAGCGTTGGCGTAAGGTGATTCAGCATTTAACTCGCAGCTATTATTACTGCACTTATTATTAAGTCCCAGCACTTGGGCAAGCTTCACATCTTTAACCACGGTTTCAAGGTAAAACATACTGTCGCTCAAGTCTGTCACGCTGGACGCGCCGTTGGCAACAAAGCTGTTCTGGTAATCTGCCCACAAACGCGCAAATTGAGCAGCATCATTTTTCAATCGCGTTGCAATCTTAAGCGAATATTGG
>JABSRR010000282.1 GCA_013215025.1 Pseudomonadales bacterium | reverse complement strand
GAACTCAATCACGGAAATCGGTACCCAAGAGTGCGGTACCAATCCTTCTTCTTAATGTTTACATAGGAAATCGGTACCAGTCCTTCTTCTTAATGTTTACAAGTGGTGATTAGATAAAAAGTATGCGAATAGTGCATTTTTTATAAAAATCACCACTTTTAACACTTGTGTTTTCATGATAAAAATTGGCTTCTGCATGAGGAATAATTTGTCATTCCGGTGCAACCTATTGCTAGAATTTCCGGGAGAATCTCTCCCGTATTCAGTCCTTCTTCAGCACTCACTTGGATTGACACTTCCTCTGGCTCACTGGTACGAGCAGTCAAGCAGCAAGGTACGAATGCCTTAAGGGAGCAGTCAGCCTTTTATTATGAGTTCTTCAAGTTGGTTGTTTTGAATACGAGAGAGAAATTATTTATCTAACAATACGATGATTTTTTCCTTATCTTTGAGCCATTTTCCGAGTGTATTATTCTCAGTTGGCGAGATACCTCTTTCTCGCCATTTCTTGAGCATTTTCTGGCTACCCTGCTCAAGCCAAATTCGATAAGCCTGTGGCTGAACAGTTTTTATGTCCGGTAAATAAATTGTTTGATCACGAAGCATAGCAATGATAATTCGCACGAGCTTTTTAGCGCTTGCGGTATAACTTGATCCATCTCGTAAGTCTACTTTGTCAAAGTGAGCTTTGAGTGGGTGTACAATGGCCAGATCTTTGTAAGTTGGATGTTGACAGTCTTTAGTAATTCTGACGATAGTCATTAAGGCATTTTTAAGATATTTATTAGCCGATTTTGGCGGTGAAGTTATTAACGGACTTTTATGAGAACCTCCACTTTGCTTTTGTCTTGGGATGATCCCGGCATAGGAAGCAATGCGATCCGCATCAGGCCATTTTAAAGGGTTTCCAAGTTCTGCAGCGATAGCCGAGACAGTGATCAATCCTGCACCTGAGATCGACAATAATAATGCATAATGAGTATTCTGAAGAAGGTCAGCTAAGATGTGTTCCTCAATATCAATACACTCTTCACGGCTTCTGTATAAATCCAACTGAGTTTGCAATCTCAAGCGTCGTTTTTCTATAACGCCGGATTCAAAGTCTTCTATTTGTAGGCAGTCATTGGCTAATGTACAAAGCTTTTGCTGAATTTTTTCAGGCTCATTAAAACCGGCTTTCTCAATTAGTTTTAACGCTCTTTTAGAGTGCGCTTTGACAAATATTTTAGGTCCAAAATTCTTACATCGCATCAAATTTATGCAGGCTTTAGAAAAAGGCGCGACTCCACTTTTCTTTTGGGACAGAAAGCCAGGAAAGAGTCTGTCTATCTGATTATGAAGTAGACTTTTATGTCTGCTGTGTTCTTCAACAAGTCGACACCGTTCACGATGACTCTCTTTAATTTTTGAGTAAATATCTCCACATACGTCAGTCTCATAGATTTGTCCCATAAGAGCCGAACGAACAATCCCATCTAAATCCAGAGTGTCACTGCTGGCTCGACTGTTTTCTCGATATTTAGAAGCTTGCAAAGCATTCGTATACAGAACATTGAAACCTTCTTTTTGGAGAAAATAAATAAAGTGATGACTGTAAGAAGCTGGATCTTCAAGAACAAAATTAACTTCTTGAGGCTGAAGGTTTTTTTTCGCCAAAACTTGCTGATACTTTTCGCGAAGAAAGTAGAAGCCTGTAAGACAGTTTTTAATTCGTATGGGATGTTTGTAAAGATAACGACCACTTATACAATCAAAGAAATGAACAAGATGTTCTGATTTAGCACAATCGGCGACAATAAGAAGTTTTTGGGAATTACCGCAAAAAAGCTTTTTCTTACCTTTGATAGAGATTACATTATTCATCTGAGGCCTCCAGAGTTTTTTGTTATGCCGCACAACATGTGACGGCTCTATTTTGGGACAGTATAATCCCGAGCAGCATTGACTGCTTAATTTAACAAACAAGGAGGCCTCACTTGTTTGCAAATATATCGGAAAATTCCCCCAGACCCCCTGGGGAACAGAGAGTTAGAAAGAATAAAACTTACTGCTATGAAAGCTGACGTTTATTCATTCATAACTCTCTTATATAGCAATAGGTAAATAGTTGAAAACATTATCTTATTATTTGAGGGCATAGCTAAGAGTTTTCAGCATAGTGTCTGGCACTATTTCGTCGTCATATCTTACCGAACCAAGAACCGAACCTGCAATCAATGTCTATATACTTGGGTGTAGTTGGCTGGTAAGTCAGGGCTCTGGCTGGTGGAGGGCTAGGTAGTC
>JABSRR010000281.1 GCA_013215025.1 Pseudomonadales bacterium | reverse complement strand
ATGTTTGAAAAGAAATGGTGCCCGGAGGCGGAACCTTACTTTTTCGCGTAGGCTTCGCATTATAAGCAAAACACTAAAAAAGAAAAGAAAGTTGCCCCCACAGTGTACTTCTGATGCGTTAAGAAATTCTAGATTAATTTTTGCCTAGCCTTATGCATTGCGCGCCCTCAGTCATCACTTAGACAATCACTTCTTAGCATAACGCTTCAACAAGCCCAAAAATCTTTTCTTGATATAGACCAAACTGATTAACCACTAACCGACTTTTGTAATATGGATGCACATCACAAGTTACTGAAAAAATATAAAGTTTAAAAGAGAAGGAATTTTCGCATGAAACACAAATAATGTTATAAACATAAAAGCACACGATTTAACAGACCATCAGCTAATAACATAAGGTTAAATGGTGTTTCGCTGTAGCACGTATTTATCTTATACCTAGCTTCAAATTTATGATGGCATATTCAATTATGAATAGTGATTGTGGCTGCTAAAGACCATTTTATTTATGAGCTAAGCGAGCTAAGTGAAAACTTAAGCAAATCCGTATGATTTGTGGATTAAAAATTTCTCCCGCTAAGCAAATTCTTCACAGGGTAGCCCTGAAATTTTTTACTTTGTCGCATCACCACATGCGAGCTGATATTGCCAATTTCTGGACACTCTCGAATCAAATCATCAGTCAGCTCCATATAACGTGCCATATGCTCACAAACAAAACGAACGATAAAATCACTGGCGCCAGAAACTGTGTAAGCTTCCAGCGCCTCTGGCATAACAGCAACGCGACTTTCTAACAGCCTAAAACTGTCTGGTGAATGTGTATTCAAAGAGATGGTCGCAATACACTGTACTGGAGAACAGAGCCGGTCAATATCCACAACGCCCATAAAGTGGTTGATCCAACCCTGGTCAGTCAGTTTCTGCAAGCGCTGATGACAAGCACTAGCAGATAAATTGACTGCCTCAGCTAATTCTTTGTTAGTAATTCGCCCATCAGACTGAATGATATCCAGCATTTTCAGGTCAATTCTATCAAGTGCATCTCGATCTGAACTGTTCATCATATTACCGCTCTGATATAGCAACTGATACCGGTTCTATGTCCATTTTAACACCAAGAATCGTGTACTGATCGCGAGCACCACTGCGATATCGCCAATAAGCATCGCTATCCTTAACTTGTCGAAATCGGTAGCGAAAGCCTTTACCGTTCTCAAGAAAGCTATATCGGCGCACCTCTTCGCTTTTCGCATTATCCAAAAGCTCATAACCCAGCAGTTGATCTAATCGATGGTTTGGCAAAGCCAGTCCAGCGCCTTGATGAGGCTCGCCCGACGCATATTCATTACCAACAGTAGATGCGGTATCGTCATTTTTTATTAGCTTATCGTTTGATAAATCGTAGCGATCACCTGGCGCAAGCAAGCTTAAGCTAAGATTTTTAGCTGAGAATGGCTTGTTGCTAAACTGAGCCTGCTTAGCATTAACAATAGTCACATTCGCCATGCCAACAACTTCTAAGGTATTTTTATGCAAATCAATTAACATGCCGGTGTCTTCATCTACCGCATAGCCTTTGTCGATACCGGTTTCGGACAATGAGCGTATTAATCGACCCAATCTGGCTTTGCGATCAAAATGCTGATCGATAATGCCATAAGGAAAAAAACCTAACCCGTGATGCAAATAAAGTGCACCATATTCCTGAGACTCCATGCCGTAATAATGCTCCGCAGGAACACTGGATAAAGCAGAAAAACTGTCACCTGCAGCTATCATCGGATGGCTCATCATTGCAGCACCGGCACTGGTTCCGCCAATTAAAGCGCCATCATTTAAGCGTTGCAGCATGGCTTTATAAAGTCTTGAGGGTTGTTTTGGCTTATCTAATAAGCTATCGAGAATACGCATTTGATCACCGCCAACGAACCAAAAGCCATCAATGTCTTGCAACTGTCGAGCAAGAGCAGGCTGGGCCGCATTATCTCGCCAACTAGATTCATCAAACTTAGTATTTGGGTCATCCCTAACCGCTAAAGGCAAAATAAAAATATTCTCAGCGCTAACACCATAGCGAATTAAATCTTGACGGAACTTATTAGCATTGGTTACAGGCTTACCAGACGCAGCAGGCACAATAGCAATCTTACTCTCAGCAGAGGGTAGATTGTTAATAAATGCCTGATACACCGATTGATTATCGGCACCCAAAGCGCCCCCAACAATCAACAGCTTGCCTTTGGCCGCATGAAGATGAGGCGCCATCGCTAACAAGAAAATAAAAACAGAA
>JABSRR010000280.1 GCA_013215025.1 Pseudomonadales bacterium | reverse complement strand
CAGGCGGCATCGGTCTTGACCTTAAAAACTGGGTGAAGAAAGTCGATGCGGATGGCAATACCGTTGTTGATGCCAATGGCGATGCGGTGCTTGAAGAGGCCTACTCGGTTGAAACAGGTACGGTGTTAACTATTAATACCAAAGAAAAGAAACTGTATAGCGGTGACGAGCTAGTAGCCGATGTGGCTGATGCCTTCACCCCGCAAAAAGTTGAGTTCATGAAAGCAGGTGGCTCTTACGCGATTGTATTCGGTAAGAAACTGCAAAACTTCGCAGCTGCTGCTTTAGGTATTGAAGCACCACAAGTGTTTGCGCCTGCAAAAGAAATTGCCCATCAAGGCCAAGGTTTAACCGCGGTAGAAAAAATCTTTAACCGCAATGCAGTCGGTGTTTCTACTAGCGAAAACCTTCACGCAGGTTCTGACGTTCGCGTTAAAGTGAATATTGTTGGTTCACAAGACACCACCGGCCTTATGACTTCGCAAGAGCTTGAGTCAATGGCGGCAACCGTTATTTCACCTAGTGTTGACGGCGCTTACCAATCAGGCTGTCACACGGCATCGGTTTGGGATTCAAAAGCACAAACCAATATCCCGCGCTTAATGCAGTTCATGAATGACTTCGGCCTGATCACAGCGCGTGATCCAAAAGGTGTTTATCACCCAATGACCGACGTTATTCATAAGGTACTTAACGATATTACTGTGGATGATCGCGCCATCATCATTGGCGGTGACTCACATACGCGTATGTCGAAAGGTGTGGCTTTCGGTGCTGACTCAGGCACGGTTGCACTAGCGCTGGCCACCGGTGAAGCAACTATGCCGATCCCAGAGTCGGTTAAAGTTACTTTTAAAGGCGAAATGAAGCCTTATATGGACTTCCGTGACATCGTGCATGCAACCCAGATGCAAATGCTGGAAGAGTTCGGTGGCGATAATGTCTTCCAAGGCCGTGTTATCGAAGTACACATCGGCACCTTATTAGCTGACCAAGCCTTCACCTTTACCGATTGGACGGCAGAGATGAAAGCCAAGGCTTCTATCTGTATTTCTGAAAACGATACTTTAATCGAGTCATTAGAAATTGCCAAAAGCCGTATCCAAATCATGATCGAAAAAGGTATGGATAACGCTGCGCAAACCCTAGCTGGTCTTATCAAGCTTGCAGACAAGCGTATTGCTGAAATTCAGTCGGGCGATGTACCAGCACTTAAGCCTGACAATAATGCGAAATACTACGCAGAAGTCGTGGTTGACCTAGACGCTATCGACCAGCCAATGATTGCCGACCCAGATGTCAACAACGACGATGTATCTAAGCGTTATACGCATGATGTGATTCGCCCTGTTTCATACTACAACGACAAGCCAGTTGACCTAGGCTTTGTTGGTTCTTGTATGGTGCATAAAGGCGATATGCAAATCATCGCGCAAATGCTGCGTAATATTGAAGAGCAACAAGGCAAGGTAGAATTTAAAGCGCCATTGGTTGTTGCACCACCCACCTACAACATCGTTGACGAGCTTAAAGCTGAAGGTGACTGGGCCATCCTCGAGAAGTACTCAGGCTTTGTATTTGATGATGACAACCCTAAAGGTGCGGCACGTACTAAGTATGACAATATTCTTTATCTTGAGCGCCCAGGCTGTAACCTCTGCATGGGTAACCAAGAAAAAGCTGAGCCTGGTGATACCGTTATCGCGACTTCAACACGTCTGTTCCAAGGCCGAGTTGTTGGCGACTCTGATGAGAAGAAAGGCGAGTCTTTATTAGGTTCTACACCCTTAGTAGTACTTTCAACGATTCTTGGTCGCTTCCCAACTATGGATGAGTACCAAGCGGCTGTTAAAGGTATTAACTTAACTGACTTCCGCCCACCGTCAGAAGCATTAAGCACAGCACCTAGCGCCGAGCCAATTCGCATAGTTGGCTAATCGCTTGGCATAACATCGCTGCAACACGAGCACTTATCTCACAGTGCTCGCGTTTTAGCGAATTGCACATGGCCTGTGAATTTTTAGCGTTTACAACGCCGCAAGCCACGATCTTAACCCGCATGCTTGCGGGTTTTTTATGCCTAACAATCTGCTATTGTTCGATGCTTAATTGACAACAACATCAACAAGCATTGACAGATCAATGCTTATCGATCCTGATGCCACTGGCCTATTTTAAAAACCATTGGCCTTAATAGCCTTATGTCTCTAACGCCACCAATAAAGCTTTCGCCTGGGCATGATGCACCTGCATCATCGCCTGCAGATCAAGATTGATTAATTGCTTATCGCGTACCTTCCAT
>JABSRR010000279.1 GCA_013215025.1 Pseudomonadales bacterium | reverse complement strand
ACGATTTTGCTCAAGCTTTTGCGCGTCTATCGGTATTCGATTCGATTTTGCAATACAACCCAGAATTAAACGCAGCAGATATCGACAATATCGACAGCGCAAAGGCAGTGTGTGAAAAGCTGCATATTCCGGTTAAAGACATCTGGGGCTTAGGCAAGCTGCAAATTGAGATCTTTGAAAAAACCGTCGAGCACCGCTTGATTCAGCCGACCTTTATTACCGAATACCCCACCGAAGTGTCGCCGCTAGCGCGCCGTAGCGATGCCGATCCGTTTGTCACCGACCGCTTTGAGTTTTTTGTTGGCGGGCGCGAGATTGCTAACGGTTTTTCTGAGTTGAACGACGCCGAAGACCAAGCGGAGCGTTTTCAGGCACAGGTGGCTGAAAAAGATGCCGGCGATATCGAAGCCATGCACTACGACGGCGACTACGTCACCGCGCTTGAATATGGCCTGCCGCCAACCGCCGGCGAGGGCATTGGTATCGACCGCCTAGTGATGCTGCTTACCGACAGCCCTAGCATTCGTGACGTTCTATTATTCCCGCATATGCGGCCTGCATCCTAAACTGCGTGGCATATCTGATGAGTATTGCAGAAACTATTCAACAAACCATCGAGCAAAAGTTAGCGGCAGCGTTTGCGCCAGAGTTTTTGCTGGTCGAAAACGAATCGCATATGCACTCGGGCCCAGCCACCGAATCGCACTTTAAAGTTACCCTCGCGGCCGACAGCTTTCAGGCTAAGCGCAAAGTAGCGCGGCATCAGGCCGTGTATGCCTTGCTGCAGGCTGAGCTCGATGGCCCGGTGCATGCGCTGGCGCTGCATCTTTACAGCCCCGACGAATGGGCGGCGCGCGATGAGATTCCTGAATCGCCGCTCTGTGCCTCAAAGCAGCCCAAATAATCTAAAATCGTTGATCACTAGCTAGCAGTCTGGCAGCAAGCTCAGTCAACGGTTAAAAAAGCGCCTGCGGGCGCTTTTTTTATGCCATATCGCGGGCGGCACTGGCCGCTGGTGCAGGCGCGGTTTATAGTGTGCCTAGCTATTCAGACATACAACAATAAGGAACCACCATGTCACAAGCACCGCTTATTATCGCCGTGACCGGGGCCAGCCGCGGCGCTGGCAAGGGCATTGCGCTGGCGCTGGCTAAGCCCGGCCGGGTAATCTATATCAGTGCGCGCACGCAGCAGGCCAATAGTCACGACTTGCCCGGCAGCCTGGCCGAAACCGTTGCCGCCATCGAAGCGCGCGGCGCTAGCGCTAAGGCAGTAGTGGTCGATCATAATCACGACGCCGAAGTAGCGGCTATGTTTCAGCGCATTCAAGCCGAGCAAGGCAGGCTTGATCTGTTAGTCAATAATGCCTGTGCGATACCCGAAGGGCTTACCGATAAAAAACCGTTTTGGCAAAAAGGCCTGCAGCAGCTGGATATTTTGCAGGTTGGCATGCGCTCGCACTATGTCGCTAGCTATTACGCCGCGCAAATCATGGCCGAGCAAACGGCGATTGACGGTCGTAATACCTTAATTGTGCACACCTCATCGGCTGGCGGGCGCTGCTATATGCATGGCCCAGCCTACGGTGGCGGAAAAGCGGCGGTCGATAAATTTGCTAACGATATGGCTATCGATGGCAAACCTTATGGCATCGCCTGTTTGTCAATCTGGATGGGCTTGCTGTTAACCGAGCGCACCCAGCGCCTGTTAAACGAGCAACCCGAGCAATATGGCGGCATGGCGGCGATTGCCGAAACCCCAGAGTTTACCGGCTTGGTGATTGATGCGCTGTTTCACGACCCCGCGCTGATGCAAAAAAGCGGGCAGATTCTGGTCGCCGCCGAGCAAGCGCTGCACTATGGCATTGTCGACATCAACGGCAAGCAGCCGCCATCGCCCTGTGATTTTTTGGGCCACCCTGCGCAGGCGAATCCAGCAGTTGTTGAGTAATAAAGTGCTTGGCAAATGTGCTTGCTTAATAGGTAATAGGGTAACAAGGTAGCAAGGCCTAAAGCTTTAAGGGGGAAGTCAGTAAGGGGTAAGCCAAAAAATAATCTTATGCTAAGGTGCTATATGCTCGCAACGCAAAAAGGCTTTACGCCCGCAGTGCAAAAACACTAAACGTCTGCTGTATGCTTAGCGCCCACTATATAAGGCACCAAGCAGTAGCAGTGCAAAAAAGCCGCCCAGCCCTAAAATGCGGCGCAGCCAAGGCTTGCGGGGCGCAAAGCTGTCGGGTGCGGCAATCACCGCGACGCTAATATTATCGTTACCGCCCTCGGCCAGGGCCGCCTCAATCAGTCGATGCACCAAGACCGCCTCGTCC
>JABSRR010000278.1 GCA_013215025.1 Pseudomonadales bacterium | reverse complement strand
CCAGGCCCCGGGGATACCAGTATAGCTATAAGGGATATTAGAGTGACTCCGGATCCTAGGGAGGACAGGGAACCCCAGCCCCCCACCCCCTGCGGGTAATCCGGGGCCCTACGGGGCTGGGTGTTGTACCCTAGGGGGTGTAGGGGAAGGAAGGTAATGGTCACCCCCAGGGATACACCCGTATACAAGTACACTGATACCGGGGACCCCAGGGGGGGACACCCTAGTACCATGGCCTCCTGGGAATACAGTACCCCTACCAGTATAGATACCAGGGCTCCCAGGGAGAGTATGAAGTGGAAGTGTGCTATAACATAGTAGGTATCATGCAGGGACACATCCACGGCAGCGTTCCCCAGTACTATACCCGTGGATCCCCCCACAGTAAGCATCCCCAGTACCAGTACCGTATATAGATACCCTGTGTGGGCCGGGTTCCGTACCAGGGCCCCTGTAAGGGTGGACACCCAGTTAGCTAGCTTGGTACCGGTGGGTAGGGATATCATTACTGTGATACCGGTATAGTATGAACGGGTATCTGTTTCCAGCCCCACGGTGTATATATGATGTCCCCATACCAGGGACCCCAGTAGGGATATACAGCCCATAGCCAGTACCATCGACTGGTCCCCGTACACCGTACACCCTGATACCCCCGGTACTATATGGTTGAGTATCCCGAAGGCCGGTACTATAAGGATGTATACCTCTGGGTGCCCGAAGAACCAGAAGAGGTGCTGGTACAATACAGGGTCTCCCCCGAACCCCGGGTCCGTGTATACCGTATTGAAGCATGTATCCGATACCAGGGCCCCGAGGGCCCCGGAGAGTACCGGCAGTACCAGGAGTAGTAGCAGGAACAGGACGGACACGGAGACCGGGAACAGGTACTGGGCCCCCAGCCCCAGGCCCGGGCACCTCCCCCCGGATACCGTACAGTAGAAGTTAAGGGACCCCAGGAAGGAGGATACACCGTTATACAGGAGGGCCCCCAGGGTGGTATATACCTGTACCGGGACCGTGAGGGAGGTACTGAGGGGGGGGTAGAGGGTTCAACCGGTGCCCCCCGGATACTCTGTACCACCGGCCACCACCATGTAGGACACCGATACCGGTACCAGGAGGAGGAGGGAGAGGCCGTTAGCCCGGGGGAATCCCACCTCCCCGGCCCCCTGGTACACTGGTACCGTATAGTTCCCGAAACCCCCGTACAGCACCGGTATTACCAGGTAGAATATCATGAGTACCCCGTGGACGGTGAATACCAGGTTATACAGGTACTGGTTCTCCGGGGAGATGACCCTGCTCCCGGGCCCGTATAACTCCAACCGTAGTACCACTGAGTATATACCCCCTATGGTACCCGGTACCGGGGCCAGGAGGGTGTAGTACGGGTCCAGGGTCTTATGGTTACACTCCAGTAATACTCCCTGTATATATACACCCCTATCCCCTACCGGGAATACACCTACCAGCCTAGTTAACTGACCCCGGGGGTTACAGGTACTTCCATGGGGAGGGGCCCCTAGGGAGGGAGGGTACCGTATATAGTAGTAATACAGGTGTATATAGATATATATGTATACCATCTCCACCAGGTGCCAGTAGGAGTAATCCACTAGGGGGTGGGTATCCATGGGTACGGTATCTATAGGGGTAATATCCATAGAGTAACCTGTACCACTACCGGCCCCCGCCAGGGACACCCCCCATAGTACATGCATGAGGTGTAACCCGGATACGGATATACAGGTGGAACCGGTACAGGAATCATTAGTATACACCCCCAGAGTACCGAACTCCCCCACCTGGATCCCCATGAATACCGTACCCGGGGACAGGGAGGAAGGGGTACTCCAGTAGAATACTCCCCCGGTATCCCTGCTAGTATATACGGTACCCACACCGGCACCGGCATGGGACAGTAGGAGGGTTGTACCGTAGGTTAGCTCACAGGGCTCGGGGGTTACCTGGGACTCGTACGGTATATGGTAGGATGATAGTATAACATGGAGGGTAACCCAGGACAGGGTGGTAAATAGTATGGACTCTGAAAGCATGAACACCAGGAGGTAGTATATATAGATACCGTGGGTAACAGAGTAACAGCCCCCGGAGGCCTCCCGTACCGTATCCCGGGAACCAGGGGGCCAGTAGAGGGGGTTATCCACGGGAGTATACCTGTATATATATACATGGGGTACCAGGGAGTTGATGGGGACTAACCGGTATATACACGGATTACCCTGCTACAGCCCCCCCCTAAGGGAGCAATACAATCCCATACTGTACCCGGGAGTCCAGGGGAACCCTGTGGGGGTACGGTATATAGGGGAAGG
>JABSRR010000277.1 GCA_013215025.1 Pseudomonadales bacterium | reverse complement strand
TGCTATCCATTGTAAAATAGTTGGATCTTGTAAAGATAGGTCTTCTTTTGACTTCATCATCAATATAACCATACATACGCATCCACCTAAGAAGTCCGCCATGCTCAGCTTCCTGACCTGTATACTTATACCAAACATCTTTTTTGGTACAGCCTCCAGACAGGTATTCTTTGATCATTTGGTGACGTTCTTCTATACTTAAATCTCCTGCATTTCTGATTTTTACATTCTTGTAATTGTCCATTTTGATTTATCACAATTGTGTAAACCTATTTCAGGACAAGACAGGTTCTAATTATAATCTGGCAACGACGGGCACGCCTAGTGTTACTCGTTGAGTAAGTCGTGGATCAAGCGGAATATCTGGGGATTACATTGAAATAGTATAATTTAGCTTTCAAAAAATCAATTGGATAAAACAGCGTGGGAATTAATCTTACCAGAAGGTATGTTGGATTATTTTGAAGTCACCTCTGTTGATTGTTTGGAGGATCGTTATTCTATTTATTTGTTGGAGAAGAATTTGTTATCTGGGGAATTTGAAGGTCTCTGTTTGGAATCCAAGGGTTTCTATGACCAGATTACCGTGAAAGATTTTCCATTGCGTGGGAAAGCCTGTTATTTACATGTAAAGCGGAGAAGGTGGCTGGATAAAAGCTCATCCAGGACCATTTCCAGGGATTGGAAATTACTTGCTAACGGCACACGACTGACCAGGGAGTTTGCCGATTTTTTAAAAGCATTATATCGATAATACTCCGGTTAGCTGCAAAAGTCTAGGTAATTATTTCAAAGTCAATGGTAAAACGCTGGAAGAACAGTATATCGCACACTTAAGCGATTATACGACCTGGGACCAACTTCATCACTCAGAAGATCACATTATTTTCCCTGACAATATTGGTCCATATCTGACTATAGATGAAACGGCACTATCTCAAGGAGAACTCTACACGGTGATTACCAATAAAGGAGCGAAAGGAAATAAGGGGTGTCTGGTAGCCATGATCAAAGGAGTTGATAGTGAAAGGATTAGAGCTTTGCTGGTGAAGAAAATCCCTCAAAAGCTCCGTCGTAGTGTTTTGGAAGTCAGCCTTGATATGGCCGCTAGTATGCAGCAAATTGTACGAAAAACCTTTACCAAAGCACAGTTGGTGACCGATCGTTTTCATGTACAGAAACTAGCTTATGAAGCCGTGCAGGAAATGCGCATCAAATACAGGTGGGAAGCAATAGATCAGGAAAACCAGGAAATTGCCTTGAGTAAGCAACTCGGAAAAACCTTTGTACCACACCGATTAGAAAATGGAGATACCCTCAAGCAATTATTAGCTAGAAGCAGATATCTACTTTTCAAAAGAAAAGAACTTTGGACACCTTCCCAAATCCATCGGGGTGAGTTGCTTTTTGAAAGGTATCCTGATTTACAAATAGCCTATACTCATGCTCAAGAGCTTGGCTATATCTACAGCCATTCCAAACAAAAAGGAATTGCTTACACCAGACTCGCACAATGGTTCAATGAAGTAGAAACCATTGGCTACAAATCTTTCCAAACTGTGATCAGAACTGTGCAGGCTCATTACGATACTATCCTCAATTATTTTGATAGAAGAAGTACCAATGCTGCTGCAGAATCATTTAATGCTAAGATAAAGGCTCTAAGAAGTCAGTTTCGTGGGGTTAGAAATATTAGTTTCTTTCTGTATCGATTAGCTAAAATCTATGCTTAGTACAATAACCCCCCAGATATTCCGCTTGATCCGAAATTAATTCTAAATGGCACTAAAATAAAAAAGAGGGTGTCTCAAAAGGCCACCCTCTTTTATTTTATGGCATTAAAAAAAGCGGAAGCATTTATACCCCCGCTTCTCAAGATGTATTATCTTGAATTGTGTCTATTAATGAAAATTTAGTCTTTAAGGACTACAATCCCAATCAGATCATGCTTTTGCCTCCATGTTTGGAGGAATTAATTGAATCTAACCATCCGGTTAGGGTGGTTAATGATGTAGTTGATCGTATCAGCATAGAGCCTTTACTAAAGTATTATAAACCTGGAGGCACTTCTGTTTATCATCCAAGAATGTTGCTTAAAGTACTTATTTATGGCTATTTGAGTAATACTTTTTCCTCTCGCAAGCTGGAAGCAGCCTTAAAAGAGAATGTGCATTTCATGTGGCTTGCAGGAATGAACAAGCCAGACCATAACACGATAGCCAGATTTAGATCCGAACGACTTAAGGATGCGCTGAAGACCATATTTGGTCAAATAGTCATGTTACTTGTGGAAGAAGGGCTGGTTAACATCAAAAACATTTACACAGATGGTACTAAGATA
>JABSRR010000276.1 GCA_013215025.1 Pseudomonadales bacterium | reverse complement strand
TGCAGGACTCTTTGGACAATCCGGGCACTTCAGATAGGGCGGATCTGTATTTATAAGACAGATTGGACTGATCTTTCATTTAAATTATTTTTTATAATAGGACAGATTGGACCGATTAGAGTCTGTCGATTTAATACTTTAAAAACAAATTAACATCTTTTAACTATAATCTACCTCTGTATATTTCTCCTATAATTAAAAAAGGAGACGAAACTTGTCAGAGAGCCGCTGGTCACAACCTTTGTACAATCGAGAGCAACTACAGCTTTTCTCTCCCAGTCTAGAAGATATGATTGACTTGGATCATAAAGTTCGCCGTCTTGACTGTGTACTTAAAGATCTTGATTGGAGTAATTGGGAATCAGCTTATAATCTGAAGAAAGGACAACCACCTATTCACCCCAGATTAATAGCAGGCTGTATTTTATATGGTTTAACTGAAAGAATTCGAAGTAGCAGAGAACTTGAGAAAGCTTCTCGCCAGCGAATTGATTTTATGTGGTTTCTATCTGGCCGCAGCATTGATCACAGTACATTTTCAGCTTTTCGGGTTAATTTTGCAGATGAAATAGAAGAACTTTTCAAACAACTCGCTTTAAAAGCCTTAAAAGGAAAGCACCATATAGAGCTTGCCGTTGATGGTACCCGTATTCGCTCTAATAGCGCACTGAGAGGAACTCTGGATTCGAAGACAATATCCAATAAAGCTAAAGAGGTTTCTGCCTGCCTTTCTGATGCTTTAGCTGAAATGGCTCTGCAGGACTCTTTGGACAATCCGGGCACTTCAGATACAGAAAGTCTGCTTAAGAATATAAATCGCTTAAAACAAAAAGAGATCAAGCTTAAGAAGGCTTTAGAAGAAGCCCAAAAACGAGATAAAATAAAGGCAAAAAATAGACGAAAAGACCGAAGCTCTACATCCAAAGTACCTCTAACTGACCCGGAGAGTTATACCATGAAGAATAAAGAAGGAGGGTACGCTCCCAATTATACTCCAACGGTCGCCGTTGATACAGAACGTAAAGTTATTCTTTCAGCTGATGTTCCTATAGCTTCAGCCGAAGATACTGCAGTCATTCCGGCAGTGGAAGCGACAACAGAAATCACAGGCAATCAGCCTGATGCAGTTCTGTTTGACAGCTGTTTTGCAACGGGAGAAAATCTTAAGGAGTTAGATTCAAGGGGTATTGGTTCTTATTCTTCTGCGGGAAAAAAAGAAGATAATTCTTTTGTACTCAGGAGCGATTTAACTAAGGCAGTCGATAGAGAAAACTATATAAAGTTACCAGCCAATAGTAAAGGGAAGCTAACTAAAGATGCGTTTATTTATGATAAAGAAAAAGATTGTTATTACTGCCCAATGGGCAAGTCTTTAAGGTTGGCATCAAACTCAGTAAAAAAACATTATATGTGTTATGAATGTGACGATTGCCCTTTAATAGAAAAATGCTTATCAAGAAATGCGAAAAGAAGAACAGTCACTGTCGATAAGTACGATGAAAACAGGCAGAATCTATATATACGGATGGCTACAGAGGAGGCAGAAGAAAGATACAAGAGGCGGGCAACATCAGTAGAATGGGCTTTTGCAAATATAAAACATGTAATGGGTATAAGGAGATTTCTGCTAAGAGGCATTAAAAAAGTTAGAACTGAATGGACCTGGACGTGTTCTGCACACAATCTTTCAAGAATTATCAATTAATACATATAAATGAATAATCTTTAATGCTTAGACATGAAAATGGCTAAAAAGAGCAACTTAAAGCCTCAAAATAGTTCTACACTTACCAAAATAATGTAGAGAACGAAAAGTTATTAAGGAACTCTTTAAAATACCAAGCAAGTTGAATTAAAGCTAAAGTCTATTAAATCGACAGACCCGATGGGATCGATTTTTCATTAAATAGAAAAACTTTAAGAAAAATCAGCCTTTTTTATTCTTTGACTTCCAAGCTTCAAATTCATCAAAATTACCAGGGTAGTTAGTAATTTGACCATCTGAAATTTCAATAATTCTGGTGGCCAGTGAGTTAACAAATTCACGGTCATGACTGACGAAGATGATTGGTTGTTCAACCAGTGTTAAAGCGTAGTTGAGAGATTCAATGGCTTCAAGGTCAAGGTGGTTTGTCGGTTCGTCAAGAACGAGGACGTTGCCGCCTTCAAGGAGCATTTTCGCGATGATTAAGCGGGCTCTTTCACCTCCGGAAAGGACGCTGACATTTTTTTCAACGTCTTCTTTTCTGAACAGCATTTTTCCCATATGAGAACGCAGGTCTTTTTCAGTGATACCATCGTTAGGGGCGTATTGTGCGAGCCAGTCAATTGCCGGAATATCTTTATC